>NZ_KV812070.1:18502-19762 GCF_001813335.1 Neisseria sp. HMSC055H02
AGCTGCAAAAGCCAAAGCTGAAGCTGAACGCAAAGCGGCTGAGGAAGCTGCAAAAGCCAAAGCTGAAGCCGAGCGCAAAGCTGCGGAAGAAGCTGCCAAAGCTAAAACCAAGGCTGAAGCGGAACGAAAAGCGGCAGAAGAAGTAGCCAAAGCTAAAGCCGAAGCTGAACGCAAAGCCGCTGAAGAAGCAGCCAAAGCTAAAGCCGAAGCTGAACGTAAAGCTGCTGAGGAAGCTGCAAAAGTTAAAGCTGAAGAAGAACGCAAGGCCGCTGAAGAGGCTGCCAAAGCTAAAGCCAAGGCTGAAGCGGAACGAAAAGCTGCGGAAGAAGCTGCTAAAGCTAAAGCAGAAGCTGAACGTAAAGCTGCTGAAGAAGCAGCCAAAGCTAAAGCAGAAGCCGGGCGCAAAGCCACTGAAGAAGCCGCTAAAGCTAAAGCCGAAGCGGAACGTAAAGCGGCAGAAGAGGCTGAAAAAGCTGCAAAAGCCAAAGCTGAAGCTGAACGTAAAGCTGCGGAAGAAGCCGCCAAAGCTGAAGCAGAGCATAAAGCCGCTGAAGAAGTTACCCCAAAAGCGGAGGTTGCTCCGGCTATGCAATCAATCGGCGGTTTTTACACCATGTTGTCGGTTGACGGTGCCGATAACAAAGTGATTAACAGAATGGGTAATCCTGATATCCTCGAAGTCAACGGACAAAAAATCAACCTGCTGCCACAAACATTTGACGCGGCAAACGGTATGCTGTCCTTATCGGATAACAAAATTATCCGCGCCATCGGTACGCATCTGCAATACGGCCATTACGGTTTTTACGGAAGCAAAAAGGAAAACGGCGAGCTCAATTCATCCCTGGTGTTCTACCAAGGTCTGATGACGCCTGTCGAAGCCATGCCGCAAACCGGTTCGGCTATCTACCAAGGCAATGCGTTCTACAATGACGTATCCAACATCAACACTGTCGGCTCATCCCTGTTCAATGTTGATTTTAGTGAAAAATCGCTGACCGGCGGCGTTTATTCGGCAGAAGGACGTTTTAACCCCGTAATGCTCCAGGCTAATATCGCCGGTAACCGTTTTGTTTATGTCGACGGGACAACTAAAAACAGTATGTCGGGCATTTTCCTGGGTCCGCAGGCGGAAGAAATGGCCGGCCGCTTCGACCATCCGAGCGAAGGCAAGAGCGGTACGTTCGGCGCCGCCATGCTGAAAGACTGATTTTTACCGTATCATCAGCTCAAAAGGTCGTCTGAAAACTTGGAAATCAG
>NZ_KV812070.1:19862-41627 GCF_001813335.1 Neisseria sp. HMSC055H02
TTGGAAATCAGGTTTTCAGACGACCTTTTTCCGTTCCCGTCCAAGAAGCAGCCCATAAAATGCTACAATACCGCTTTGATTTTTTGCCCGCATCATCATGAAAAAAGCCCCAAAATCCTTTGAAGAAGCCCTCGCCCGCCTCGAAACCCTGACCCAGTCCATGCAAAGCAGCGAAATGCCGCTGGAAGACGCTCTGGCAGCCTATCAGGAAGGCAACGAGCTTGTCAGATACTGCCAAACCAAGCTGGCGGAAGTCGAACAAAAGCTGCAAGTATTGGACGCGGGCGAACTGAAGGAGCTGAACCTTGAACCCGGCGAATGAATTGAAAGCATGGCAGCAAAAAGCCCAAGCGCAGACCGAATTGCTGCTGGAGCGTTTCCTGCCGTCTGAAAACCAAGTGCCGCACACGCTGCACGAAGCCATGCGTTACGTTACCCTCGGCGGCGGCAAACGGCTGCGCCCGCTCTTGGTGCTCGCCGCGTCCGAATTGGGCGATGCCGACCAAAACGCCGTCGAACAAGCCATGGCGGCGATCGAAATGGTACACGTCTATTCCTTGGTTCACGACGACATGCCCGCCATGGACAACGACAGCCTGCGGCGCGGCAAACCGACCTGCCATGTGAAATATGACGAAGCCACCGCCCTCTTAGTCGGCGACGCGCTGCAAACCCAAGCCTTCGACGTATTGAGCCGTCCGACCGGACTGCCCGCCGAACGCCAAATCGCCATGTTGTCCACGCTCGCCAAAGCATCCGGCAGCCTCGGTATGGCGGGCGGACAAGCCATCGACCTTGCCAACGTCGGCAAAGCCATGAATCAGGCGCAGTTGGAACAGATGCACAGCCTCAAAACCGGCGCCCTCATCCGCGCCGCCGTCGTATTGGGCGCGCTTGCCTGCCCCGATTTGGATTCAGACGACGTCCGCACCTTAGACAACTACGCCGCCAAACTCGGCTTGGCGTTCCAAGTCATCGACGACGTGTTGGATTGCGAAGCCGACACCGCCACCTTGGGCAAAACCGCCGGCAAAGACAGCGACAACGACAAACCGACCTACGTCAAACTGATGGGTCTGCAAGCCGCCCGCGCCTACGCCGAAACCCTGACCGCCGAAGCCGCCGCCCTGCTCGAACCCTTCGGCGCAAAAGCCCTGCATTTGCGGCTCTTGGCGGAATTTGTTACTGCGCGGAAAAATTAGGGCTCCGGTAAACAACCTGACCGAAAAATGACTGCCATGAACGATTTCGAACGCATTTACAACGACTGGCACGAGTTTGCCAAAAACCGCGACACCGCCCGACTGATCAGCCTGTATGACGACAACGCCGTTTTCGAAAGCCCGCTCGTTCCCCTTATCATGCAGCGGCAAAGCGGCATTTTGCGCGGCAAAGCCGACATCCTGGCTTTTTTAGAAGAAGGAACGCGCCGCCGACCGAATGAATTGGTACGCTGGTATCGAAACGGCACGCATTTCACGATGGGGGACACGCTGGTTTGGGAATACCCGCGCGAAACGCCCGACGGCGATCAAGTGGATATTTTGGAACTCATGCAGATTGCCGGTGGAAAAATCGTTCATCACCGCATTTACTGGGGCTGGTTCGGCACGCAGATGCTAATTCGTTCGGCACTGAACCGTGTGGCGGAATAATCCGCGAAAAGAAGAAGAGGTCGTCTGAAAACCTATTTTATGTTTTCAGACGACCTCTTCTTTACGTCAAACCGCTTACGCGCCGCGTTTTTCCAAAGCAGCTACGGCGGGCAGCTCTTTGCCTTCCAAGAATTCGAGGAACGCGCCGCCGCCGGTGGAGATGTAACCGATTTGGTCGGTAACGCCGAATTTGGCAATCGCCGCCAGCGTGTCGCCGCCGCCCGCAATCGAGAAGGCTTTGCTTTGGGCGATGGCTTCGGCAAGTGCTTTCGTGCCGCCTGCGAACTGGTCAAACTCAAACACGCCGACCGGACCGTTCCACACCACCGTGCCTGCAGCTTTGAGCAACTCGGCAAGTGCGGCGGCAGATTTCGGACCGATGTCCAAAATCATATCGTCTTCGGCAACGTCGGCAATGTCTTTGACGACCGCTTCGGCATCGGCGGCAAAGGCTTTGGCAACGACGACATCGGTCGGCAGCGGCACGGAGCCGCCTTTTGCCGCCATTTTCGCCATGATTTTTTTGGATTCTTCCACCAAATCGTGTTCCGCCAGCGATTTGCCGATGGCTTTGCCTTCCGCCAACAGGAAGGTGTTGGCGATGCCGCCGCCGACGATGAGTTGGTCGACTTTGTCCGCCAGCGATTCGAGGATGGTCAGCTTGGTGGACACTTTACTGCCTGCGACAATTGCCACCATCGGGCGCGCGGGCTGTTTCAGGGCTTTGCCCAAAGCGTCGAGTTCGCCCGCCATCAATACGCCGGCACAGGCAACGGGCGCGGCTTGAGCGACGGCTTCGGTCGAGGCTTGGGCGCGGTGGGCGGTGCCGAACGCGTCATTGACGAACACGTCGCACAAGGCGGCATAGGCTTTGCCCAGTTCCAAATCGTTTTTCTTCTCGCCTTTGTTGATGCGCACGTTTTGCAGCATGACGACATCGCCCGCGTTCAGGGCGGGTTTGTTTTCACGCCAGTCGTTCAATACTTTCACGTCTTTGCCCAACAGGCCGCCCAAGTGCGTGGCAACGGGTGCAACGTCGTCTTCAAGATGGAACTCGCCTTCGGTCGGACGGCCCAAATGGGTCATCACGATAACGGATGCGCCGTTGTCCAAGCAGTATTTGATGGACGCGAGCGAGGCGCGGATACGGGTGTCGTCGCTGATTTTGCCGTCTTTGAACGGCACGTTCATATCGGCGCGGATGAGGACGGTTTTGCCCTGCACGTTTTGTTCGGTCAGTTTCAGAAATGCCATGATGTATCCTTTGTGAAAGTTGGAAACGGAAATGGGAATGTTCTCAATTATCCGCGAACGGGGCGCATCGGTAAAGGCGGGATTTGCCTGCACTTGATTTGCGTCAGCGGCAGCGTCGATATAAGGTCGTCTGAAACTTTAAATCTCCTGTTTTCAGACGACCTTTATCATTGTGAAATCACTATATAATACCGTCCATTAAATTTCCGATACGAGCCAGCCATGTCCGCATCCCAACCCACCATCGCCGCCATCGCCACCGCACCCGGACGCGGCGGCGTCGGCGTGATCCGTCTTTCCGGCAAAAACCTGCTGCCTTTGGCGCAAACCCTCAGCGGCGGCAAAACGCCCAAACCGCGCACCGCGCTTTACACCGACTTTCTCGGCGGCGACGGACAGCCGATAGACAACGGCATCCTGCTCTACTTCTCCGCCCCCGCCAGCTTCACCGGCGAAGATGTGATTGAATTGCAGGGACACGGTGGCCCCGTCGTAATGGACATGCTGCTCTCGCGCTGTCTCGAACTGGGTGCGCGCATGGCGGAGCCGGGCGAATTTACCAAACGCGCCTTCCTCAACAACAAACTCGACCTTGCCCAAGCCGAAAGCGTCGCCGACCTCATCGACGCCTCCAGCAAATCCGCCGCACGCATGGCGTTGCGTTCGCTCAAAGGCGCGTTTTCCCAACACATACACGAGCTGGTGGACGACCTTATTACCCTGCGGATGCTGGTTGAAGCCACGCTGGACTTCCCCGAAGAAGATATCGATTTTCTCGAAGCCGCCGACGCGCGCGGCAAGCTCCAAGCTCTGCAAGGTCGTCTGAAAACCGTCCTCGCCAGCGCGGAACAAGGCGCGATTTTGCGCGAAGGCATGAACGTCGTCCTCGTCGGCGCGCCCAACGTCGGCAAATCCAGCCTGCTCAACGCCTTGGCGGGCGACGACATCGCCATCGTAACCGACATCGCCGGCACCACCCGCGACACCGTGCGCGAACAAATCACCCTCGACGGCGTGCCCGTCCACATCATCGACACCGCCGGACTGCGCGAAACCGACGACGTGGTCGAACAAATCGGCATCGAACGTAGCCGCAAAGCCGTCGCCGAAGCCGATGTCGCCCTGATTCTGATTGACCCGCGCGAAGGCGTGAACGCCAAAACCCAAGCCATTTTGAACAGCCTGCCCGAAGGTTTGAAAAAAATCGAAATCCACAACAAAGCCGACCTGACCGGCGAACCCGTCGCCGTCCGTTCAGACGGCCTCGCGCAAACCGGCGCGGACACCGTCATCAGCCTGTCTGCCAAAACCGGCGCGGGTCTCGACTTGCTCAAACACGCGCTATTGCAGGAAGTCGGCTGGCAGGGCGAAAGCGAAAGCCTGTTCCTCGCCCGCAGCCGCCACCTCAACGCCCTGCACGAAGCCGAAGCCGAGCTGGAAAACGCCGCCCTCTGCGACAACAACCAAATCGAGCTTTTCGCCGAACACCTGCGCCTCGCCCAAAACGCGTGCAGCGAAATCACCGGCGAATTCACCGCCGACGATTTGC
Source organism: Neisseria sp. HMSC055H02 (assembly GCF_001813335.1). Classification (NCBI taxonomy): domain Bacteria; kingdom Pseudomonadati; phylum Pseudomonadota; class Betaproteobacteria; order Neisseriales; family Neisseriaceae; genus Neisseria; species Neisseria sp. HMSC055H02. The sequence goes on from NZ_KV812070.1 coordinate 24,321, forward strand.
TGGGTGTGATTTTCTCGCGCTTCTGCATCGGCAAATAAGATTAAACCTTATCCATACACGAAAGGTCGTCTGAAAACCAAGATTCAGGTTTCAGACGACCTTTGCTGCAACGCAGTTTGGCCGATACGCCCTTGAGAAACTGCTACAATCATGGTCGTCTGAAACCCTGTTGCCAGTCGGCATCTAGGTTTCAGACGACCTTTTTACCCAACTCCCTAACGGAATCCCCATGATCAGCAGACTGACCGGCAGGCTCATCGAGAAAAACCCGCCGCAAATCGTCATCGACGTCAACGGCGTCGGCTACGAAGCCGACGTATCCATGCAGACTTTCTACAACCTGCCCGCCTTGGGCGAAACCGTGCAGCTTTACACCCAGCTTGTCGTCCGTGAAGACGCGCATTTATTGTTCGGTTTTGCGACTGCCGACGAACGGGCGACGTTCCGCCAGTTGGTCAAAGTCAGCGGCATCGGCGCAAAAACCGCGCTGGGCATACTCTCCGCCATGTCCGCCGACGAGCTTGCCCGCGCGGTTGCCGACGAAGACATCAAACGCCTCTCCTCCGCCCCGGGCATCGGCAAAAAGACCGCCGAACGCATGGTTTTGGAACTGCGCGGCAAACTGGTTTCCCATACCGCTGCCGACGGGCTTTTCACCGCCGCGCCTGCCGCCGACGAAACGGACGACATCGTCAACACCCTGATTGCGCTGGGTTACAACGAACGCGAGGCAAAAGCCGCCATCAAAGGCATCCCCAAAGGCACGGAAGTCGGCGAAGGCGTGCGCTTGGCTTTGAAAAACCTGTTGAAATAGGTCGTCTGAAAACTTTGAGATCAGGGTTTTTGGAGAGACCCGTTCACGTTCGTTTTCAGACGACCTTTTATTCAATCAACGCAGGTTTGGGATAACTCAAATTTGTAGCGCGGGCCTTGCCTTCGAAATCCACTATCTGACAACCCGAATCGGGAAACCGTGTCTGTTATTTATCTCTTGGGTAAAACCCACGCTACGGGTGGCTGCAACGGTAACTTATCCCTTCCCCCGCCGGCGGGGGAAGGTTAGGATGGGGGTGGTTTTGTGGGTTTAGGTCAAACAAATTCTTGCAGCGCGTAGATTCACCCTCTCCCCAGCCCTCTCCCGCCGGACGGGTAAGAAGGCAGGTTGCAGGTAAAAAAGAAAACCCTTATTTTTCAAATCGCGTCATTCGTATTTTTCGCAACGGATGGCAGAGTCTTCGCAGAACATCGCCGAAGTTTCCGCATTGCAGGCGGTGCGGACGGCGCGGCGCGCTTCCCATTCGTTTTTCCCCGAAGCCTCAAACAACTTTTGGAACGGCTTGACGCTGCACACATAAATCCGATTCGGGTTGTGCGAACCCGATAAGATAATGCGTTCCAAACTGGCGACGCGGGCTTCCAAAACTTCAATTCTTTCCTCCAATTCGGCAACCGAAGCCGCATTGGCAGCAGGCAAAACAGCGGCAAGCATCAGGGCAAAGAAAGATTTTTTCACGGTATATCTCTAGGGCAGTTAAATAAACGGCATATTGTATAACAAGCCCACTTTAAATCAGCCGGCATACCCCGCCTTGTCTGGATTTAAAGAGAATTTACCGAAACTCAGGCAGAAATGTGACAAAGATGCCTCTCCCCACCGAAGCCCCTTTTCAGACGACCTTATACCCATTTCAAGCAAAAAACGTTAAAATTCCGCCATTAATCCATCCGACAGCAGCAAAAACATGAGCGCACAAATCCTCGCCGTTGCCAACCAAAAAGGCGGCGTCGGCAAAACCACCACCACCGTCAACCTCGCGGCATCGCTCGCCTCCAAAGGCAAACGCGTCCTCGTCATCGACCTCGACCCGCAAGGCAACGCCACCACAGGCAGCGGCATAGACAAAGCCCGCCTCGAAGAAGGCGTGTACCAAGTCGTATTGGGCGATACCGACATCAAAACCGCCGTCGTCCGCAGCGGGGACGGCAGCTACGACGTACTCGGCGCAAACCGCGCGCTTGCCGGTGCCGAAATCGAGCTGGTGCAAGAAATCGCCCGCGAAATCCGCCTCAAAAACGCCCTGCAAACCGTCGAAAACGACTACGACTTCGTCCTCATCGACTGCCCCCCTTCACTGACCCTGCTCACGCTCAACGGACTTGTCGCCGCCAACGGCGTCATCGTCCCCATGTTGTGCGAATACTATGCCCTCGAAGGCATCTCCGACCTCATCGCCACCGTGCGCAAAATCCGTCAGGCAATCAACCCGCGCCTCGACATCACTGGCATCGTCCGCACCCTCTACGACAGCCGCAGCCGCCTCGTCGTCGAAGTCAGCGAACAGCTTTTCCAACATTTCGGCAACCTGATGTTCCAAACCGTCATCCCCCGCAACGTCCGCCTCGCCGAAGCCCCCAGCCACGGCATGCCCGCGCTCGCCTACGACGCCAACGCCAAAGGCACCAAAGCCTATCTCGCCTTGGCGGAAGAACTGTTGGAACGTACCAAAGTTTGAGTTGGCCTGAAAGATAAAGTATGGAAGATATAGTGGATTAACTTTAAACCGGTACGGCGTTGCCTCGCCTTAGCTCAAAGAGAACGATTCTCTAAGGTGCTGAAGCACCAAGTGAATCGGTTCCGTACTATCTGTACTGTCTGCGGCTTCGTCGCCTTGTCCTGATTTAAATTTAATCCACTATAACGCTAAAAGGTCGTCTGAAAACTTGATTTCCAAGTTTTCAGACGACCTTTTAGCTTTGAAAGCGGGATGGTTTGACAGATTAGGGTTTGCCGGTGGCAGGGCTGACGGTCAGGATTTCGTAGCCGGTTTCTGTCACTAAAACTTCATGTTCCCATTGGGCGGAGAGGGAGCGGTCTTTGGTTACAACTGTCCAGCCGTCGTTTAGGATGCGCAGGTGGCGTTTGCCTTGGTTGATCATCGGCTCGATGGTGAAAATCATGCCGGGCTTCAGGACGACGCCTTGTCCTTTTCTGCCGTAGTGCAGGACTTGTGGGGCTTCGTGGAAACCGCGTCCGATGCCGTGGCCGCAAAATTCTTGTACGACGGAGTAGCCTGCGTTTTCGGCAACTTGTTGGCAGGCATAGCCGATGTCGCCCAAGGTCGCGCCGGGTTTGACGGCGGCGATGCCCGCCATCATGGATTCGTGGGTGATGTCGATCAGGCGTTGGGCGATGGAGGAGACTTTGCCGACGGTAAACATGCGGCTGGAGTCGCCGTGGAAGCCGTCTTTTTTGATGGTCAGGTCGATGTTGATGATGTCGCCTTCTTTGAGCGGCTTGTCGTCGGGAATGCCGTGGCAGATGACGTGGTTGACGGAGGTGCAGCAGGATTTGGGGTAGGGCGGGTTGCCGTAGTGCAGAGGGGCGGGATAGCCGCCTTGGACGTTGACGTGGTAGTCGTAAACGAGTTTGTCGATTTCGTTGGTGGTTACGCCGGGCTTGACGAATTGTCCGATGTAGTCGAGGGCTTCGGCGACGAGTTTGCCCAGTTCGCGCATTTTCTCGATTTCTTCGGGGGTTTTGATGATGATTTCGTTCATGTTGTTTCCTTGATGGTTTCAGACGACCTTGTTGCGGCACAAAGGTCGTCTGAAAGGGAAGAGGATGCAGATTACGGATAAGGCGGCCGCAGGCCGGCGGGTTGTCCGGTTAAAACAGATTGTCCATGACATCTTTGGACTGAGGTTTGGGCTGAACCGGTTTAGGTTGAGCGGGTTTAGGCTGAGCCGGCTTGGGAGCGGGTTGCGGTGCGGGTTTGGATTCGCCCTTCGTTTCGTGAACTTCGGTTTTGGCAGGCTGGGCAGGGGCTTGGGCCTGTGGCTGATCCGCAGGGGTACTTTGGGCAGGTTTGGCTTTGGTTTCCGCTGTTTCTGTCTGCGCGGGCGGTATTTGGTCGTGCTGGTCGTTGTTTTTATCTTTATTTTTCTTATTGTCAGGCTGTGCTTTGGCACGACGGTTTTCGGATTGGTTTTGTGGCGGAATAACGGGGTTTTGAGAAGCGGTTTTTTCTTGTTCGTTTGTTTCGTCTTCAGAGCCTACTATGATTTTTTTCGGTTCGACGGTGCCGTTCGGACGCCAAACTTCCACACCTTCGTCTTTGGGCGCGGTTTGGGCGGATTGGGTGTTGCTGGTGTCGGGTTTGGTATTGAGCGTACCGATAACGCCAACAATCAGTGCGCCGACGGCAATGATGGAAATGACGAAAGCGGCGCGGATAAGGTGTTTAGGTTTGAGTTGGAAAGATTCGTTTTGTTTTTTGGACATAGATCGATGTGTGAAAAGGTGGATGGGGACGGGCGGGATGTTGTTCCCGCCCTTTGGATTAGGGCTGCGTTATTCGGGTTGGGTGTAGTTTTGATACAGGGTAACGACTTTTTGTACGCCCACGGTGGTGCTGACGCGGCGGGTTACCTGCTCCTGTTCTTCGGGTGTCAGTACGCCCATGACGTAAGTAACGTTGCCGTAAGTTACGATTTTGACACGAGCCTGTGTGGCGGGTTTGAGGCCCAAAAGGGCGGTGCGGACTTTGGATGTACCCCATGTGTCGTTGGTTATGTCGCCGATGGTGCGTTCTTGGGAGGCAACGGTGATGTAGTTGTACACGCCTTCGACGGCTTGTTCGGCGCGGGCGATTTGTTCGACGAATTGTTTTTCGCCTTCAGTGGCGACTTGTCCGAGCAGCAGCAGTTGGCGGTTGTAGCCGACAACGTTGATTTTGGGGGTGTAACCCTGCGCTTGGTTGTTTTGGCGCAGGTAGGAGCGGGCGGTGGTTTCGACGCGCACTGCCATTACGTTGTCGTCGGTTTGCGCGCCTGTGGTGCGGCGGTCGACGGCGGATTTGGTGCCGACTGCCGCGCCGCCGAGGAGTACGCCGACACAGCCGCTGAGTGTCAGGCTGAGGAGGAGGGCGGTCAGAACGGGTGCGGTATGACGTTTGATGTTCATATTTTTTCCTTGATGATGGGTTCGGCGGATATGTTTCAGACGACCTTTAAAAGAGGTCGTCTGAAAAAAGGCTTACATTCCTTCAAGCAACATGGAGTCGATACAGTCGCACATGGCGTGTATCAGCAGGATATGGTTTTCCTGAATGCGAGCGGTGCGCGGGTAGGGGACGTTGAGCAGTACGTCGGTGTCTTTGAGCATAGCGGCGATTTTGCCGCCGTCGCGGCCAGTCATAGCGATGACGTGCATATCGCGTTCGTGTGCCGCTTTGATGGCTTCGATGACGTTGGCGGAGTTGCCGGAGGTAGAGATGCCGACCAAAACGTCGCCGGCACGTCCGAGCGCGCGCACTTGTTTGCTGAACACATGGTCAAAACCGTAGTCGTTGCCGATGGCGGTCAGCGCGGAAGTGTCCGTCGTCAGCGCGACGGCGGCAAGTTCCATGCGCTCTTTTTCAAAGCGTCCGGTCATTTCGGCGGCGAAGTGCTGCGCGTCGGCAGCCGAACCGCCGTTGCCGCAGGCTAAGATTTTGCCGTCGTTCATCAGGCATTGCAGCATCAATTCGGCTGCTTGAGCGGTCGGCTCGACCAGCACTTTTTCGGCTGCCTGCTTGGCAAGGATGCTTTCGGCGAAATGGGCGGCAACGCGCTCTTGTAAAGTCGTCATATCGTCAACCTGTAATATTCTTTATCCATTCGGGCGGGCGGTTTCCTTCTATCAGTACCGCATCGATACGGCACGCGGTATCCGTCATGCCGTTTTGTTGCAGATAATACTCCGCAGACCGTTGCAGTTTCAATAACTTAGACGGCGAAATACTGTATGCGGCACCGCCGAACCCCTGATTTTTGCGGTATTTTACTTCAACAAACAGAATCATGTTACCGTTTTTGACAATCAAATCGATTTCGCCGTAAGCGCAGTGCCAGTTGCGCGCCACGAGTTTGCAGCCTTGCGAAAGAAGAAACGCCAGCGCGGCATCTTCGCCCGCCACCCCTTGTTTGTGGTTCAGACGCATGGAAGTTTACCCCGTATAATATCGTTATATTGTTTTCAGACGACCTGATAAAGCCATGTTTCAAAAACACCTTCAAAAAGCCGCCGACAGTATTGAAAAACGGACATTATACGTTGTCGCCACGCCCATCGGCAATTTGGCGGATATCACCCTGCGCGCACTCGCCGTCCTGCAAAAAGCCGACATTATCTGCGCCGAAGATACGCGCGTTACCGCACAGCTTCTGAGCGCATACGGCATACAGGGCAAACTCGTCAGCGTGCGCGAGCATAACGAACAGCAAATGGCGGACAAAATCATCAACCATCTTTCAGACGACCTCACTGTCGCACAAGTTTCCGACGCAGGTACGCCCGCCGTCTGCGATCCCGGTGCGAAACTCGCCCGCCGCGTGCGTGAGGCTGGGTTCAAGGTCGTCCCCGTTGTCGGCGCGAGCGCGGTCATAGGGGCATTGAGCGTCGCAGGCGTTACCGAACCCAATTTCTACTTCAACGGTTTCCTACCGCCGAAATCCGGCGAACGGCAGAAGCTGCTTGCCAAATGGGCGCAGGCTGATTTCCCCGTTGTGATGTTTGAAACCCCGCACCGCATCGAAGCCACCCTTGCCGACATGGCGGCCCTCTTCCCCGAACGCAGCCTGACCCTTGCCCGAGAAATCACCAAAACCTTTGAAACCTTCCTCAGCGGCACGGTTACTGAAATTCAGACGACCCTGAAAAACGACGGCAATCAGGTGCGCGGCGAAATGGTGCTCATCCTCCATCCTGCGCCCCGTGAAAAACACGGTACCTTGCCCGATACCGCCCAAAACGTTATGAAAATCCTCGCTGCCGAACTGCCCACCAAGCAGGCCGCCGAACTTGCCGCCAAAATTACCGGCGAAGGCAAAAAAGCCTTGTACGATTTGGCATTGGAATGGAAACGGGTTTCAGACGACGTTTGAAGGTGAAAGGTCGTCTGAAAGGACTCGGTGCCGTTTGATTGAACCCAAGATATAGGAGCAGAAAAACGATGTTTACCGTACAACGCATTTATCGTTACCTCCCCGCAGACGGACAAACCGCCGTCTTTATCGACCGCCTTTATCCGCGCGGGGTGACGAAGGAAAAGTTCGCCTCCGTCCTCTGGCTCAAAGACATTACGCCGAGTGCCGCCCTGCGCCGTTGGTATCATGAAAACCCGGAGCAGAATTTCGACGGCTTCGTTACGCGCTATCACGAAGAATTGCAGGGCGAGGTGCAACAGCGCGCCGTAGCCCGCCTGCTTGAGTTGGAGAAGCAAAACGGCAGGGTATGGCTGCTGACCGCCGTCAAGAATCCGCAGCGTTCCCATGTTTCGGCGTTGGCCCAGTTTTTAGGTGCGGCGTTTGAGTATCGGGAATAGGATGGATTTGTCCGAACCTGTTTTTCAGACGACCTTTGCCGCTATCGGTTACAATCCGTTTTTTCTCCTCAAACCAATATTCCAAAGCACAAAATTATGCTGAAAATCATCTCTGCCAACGTCAATGGCATCCGCTCCGCCTACAAAAAAGGGTTTTACGAATACATCGCCGCATCGGGTGCGGACATTGTCTGCGTGCAGGAACTCAAAGCGCAGGAAGCCGATTTGTCCGACGAAATGAAGAATCCGCACGGGATGCACGGCCATTGGCATTGCGCCGAAAAACGCGGTTACAGCGGCGTAGCGGTGTACAGCAAACGCGCACCTGACCATGTGCAAATCGGTATGGGCATTGAAGAATTCGACAGGGAAGGGCGGTTTGTGCGCTGTGATTTCGGAAAGTTGTCGGTGATTTCGCTTTATCTGCCCAGCGGCACCAGCGCGCCGGAGCGGCAGGAATTGAAATACCGCTTTTTAGACGCGTTCTATCCCATGCTTGAAGCCATGAAGGCGGAGGGGCGCGACATTGTCGTCTGCGGCGACTGGAACATCGCCCACCAAAACATCGACCTGAAAAACTGGAAAGGCAATCAGAAAAACTCAGGCTTCCTGCCTGAAGAGCGCGAATGGATAGGCAAAGTCATCCATACGCTTGGCTGGACGGACATGTGGCGCACGCTCTATCCTGACAATCCGGGCTACACTTGGTGGAGCAACCGCGGACAGGCGTATGCGAAAGATGTCGGGTGGCGCATCGACTATCAGATGGTTACGCCCGAACTCGCCGCCAAAGCGGTGTCCGCGCATGTTTATAAAGATGAGAAATTTTCCGACCATGCGCCTTTGGTCGTGGAGTACGACTATGCTGCCCAATAAAGTTTTCGGCAAATACGATTGGAATGTGAACGGTAAAACCGGCATAGGCGCGGCATGGGTGGTCGCCGCGTTTGTATTGCCTATGCTGGTGTGGACGATATTCATGCTGGCGCGGATGTCCGGCTGGGTTGAAATGACCCGCGCCAATCCGCTTTGGGCGTTGGTGTGGCTGCTGTTTTCGCTGCCCTGCCTCATGATTGCCGCCAAGTGTTTCGGCTGGAAAGGCTGGCGGTTGATTGCCAACATCCTGATCTGCCTCGCCACCTGTGCCATCTTAAGCGTCCCCGCCGCGCTCTTGATTACCTTTACGCTCAACGATTTGCTCAAATAGGTCGTCTGAAATGCGAACTTTCGAACTCGAAGATCTGACGCTTTTCTTGATACGCGACGCGGACGAAGCGGAAATGTGGATAGACCGCTGGGCGGTCAGCTATCCCGTCGTCCAAACCGCTGCCGCTTCCGCCAGCCAAAGCATCGCCCAATGGCAGGCAAATATTCAAACAGCGTTTGAAGGCATCAGCGGCGAACACATCGCCGTCGTCGCCCACGGCGCAGGCGTATCCGCCTTTTTGGCTTGGCTCTACCAAACCGACATCCTGACGCAGAAAAAAATCGTCAACATCATCCTCGTCTCGCCGCGCCCCGAAGCATTCCCCGACGATGAAATACACACCCTCCGGCGCGTCCGTTGCCCCTGCCGCACCGCGCTTGTCATCGCCGAACAAAACGGCACGCCGCGCAACTGGGCGGAAGAACGGGCAAACCTGTGGAACGCCCGCCTCCTCCTGTCGCCACATTCCGGCACACTCAACGGCGCTCTCGGCGGCTGGCAATGGGGCATGAAGCTGATGCAGGAAATGCTCTTGAGTTGAGCAAAACGCTTCACGGATAAAGCAGAAAAGGTCGTCTGAAACCGGAAATCAGGTTTCAGACGACCTTTTTGTTACGTTAAAGTGAAATGAAAAGCCTGTGCCGTCATGCCTGCGCAGCCGCCTTCGCGTCAGCGGGTAGGGAATGACAGTTTCAATATTTTTCCATCTTAATCTTTATTTATGAAAATAATAACTATTCTCTTTTATGGAAATATGTGTTAGCCTGATGGCATTACATTCACTGAAGAACCGATTTTCATGCTTGATATTGCCTTGCCCAACCTTATCACCGCCTTCGGCATCGCCCTTGCCGCCGGATTGTTTACCGTATTGGGCAGCGGGCTGGTGATGTTTTCCAAAACGCCCAACCCGCGCGTATTGTCGTTCGGATTGGCGTTCGCGGGCGGGGCGATGGTGTATGTGTCGCTGACGGAGATTTTCAACAAATCCAGCGAAGCCTTCGGGCAGGTTTACGATAAAGACAAAGCCTTCGCCGCCGCGACGCTGGCTTTTCTGGCAGGCATGGGCTCGATTGCGCTGATTGACCGCCTTGTGCCGAATCCGCATGAAACGCTCGACCCGCACGACCCCGCCTTTCAGGAAAACAAACGCCGCCACATCGCCCGCGTCGGCATGATGGCGGCGTTTGCCATTACCGCACACAACTTTCCTGAAGGTTTGGCAACGTTTTTCGCCACGCTGGAAAACCCCGCGGTCGGGATGCCACTGGCGCTCGCGATTGCGATACACAATATTCCTGAAGGTATTTCCATTGCCGCCCCTGTTTATTTCGCCACGCGCAACCGCAAAAAAACCGTCCTCGCCTGCCTCGCTTCAGGGCTGGCCGAACCGTTGGGCGCGGTTTTGGGCTACACCATGCTCAAGCCGTTTTTATCGCCTCTCGTGTTCGGTGCAGTGTTCGGCGTGATTGCGGGCGTGATGGTGTTTCTTGCGTTGGACGAATTGCTGCCCGCCGCCAAGCGTTATTCCGACGGACACGAAACCGTTTACGGCTTGACGTCCGGCATGGCGGGGATTGCCTTGAGCTTGGTGTTGTTTCATTTCTGATCTGATTCCGCTTCAGGCTGATACCGCAAAGCGATTGTTCTATAATTGCCGTTGTTTTCGATTTTGGAACGGCATGATGTATCTCGAACAGGAAAAACCTTATCGGCCTTTGCTGACGGCATTGATTTTTGCCGCATTGCCGCTGTCGTTATTGATTCATGATGTGTTTGCCATGATAGCGGGTGGCGGCGGATTGCTGTTTAGCCGGCAGGGTGGCGGATGGTCTGTGGCGAAAGGATGGAACGATTCGGCGGTGTGGCTGGTTGCAGGCGTGTTTTTCTTTTTCAATCTGTTGATTGCTGCCGTTTTGGTCAAAGCGGCTTTGAAAAAAATGTTGCGCAGATATGCCCGCCATGCGCTGTTTCTTGCCGGCATGGCAGCTTGTGCGGCTGCCGTCGTTTGCTTGATGCTGGAGGCAGTTTTAGGCAGTACTGCATTGGGAGGGATGCGTAACGGCGGGATATTGTGTTACACGGTGGGCGTGTGGATGATTGCAATGATGACCTTGCCGAAACAGCTGACACGCGCCATCGTCCAGCCGATTACCTTTTATCCGAGAAAACGCTAGGCAGCGTTTTGAGACCGAATAGCTGAAAATACGCATTGGAATACGGCCCTATTGCGTATTTTTTGTGCAAGGCATTATGGTAAATTGATAATTAAGAACGCGATACTCCTGATTAAATTGTTTTTTTTTGTAAAATATTACTTATGCTTAAAATGTATATTTATGATTTGTAAAGAAAAATTCGTTGAAATTATTTAACTTGGAAATATTTTTGCAAATTATCAAGAATCTGACAAAACTTCTTTCGAATATACTGTCTAAACATTCAGTATAGATAGTTTTCTATCGCGCAGCCGATTGTCATTCGTGTAACGATTGGTCTGTGTTGAAAGCTTCCGCATCCCGATACTGAGAAGCAGATTCTTGCTTATCAACAAACAATACAGAAGAAAAAGGAATTTTCATGAAGTCGTTTGAGAAAATTGACAACATCCGCGATATCCGCAAAAAACTCGGTTTGAACCAAATGGACTTTTGGAGCCGTATCGGCGTAACCCAATCCGGTGGTTCACGTTACGAATCCGGCCGCAATATGCCCAAACCTGTACGCGAGCTGCTGCGCTTGGTACACATCGAACGCGTTGACTTGGCAAAAGTAAACCGCGACGATTTGGCGATTGCCTCCCTGCTGAAAAACCGCGACCCTGAGTTGTACGCTTCCTTGAAAAAAGAAGCCAAATCCGACAAAGGCAAATAAGCCCGTTTCGATTTGTTTCAAAAAGGTCGTCTGAAACGATATTCCGTTTCAGACGACCTTTTTGCGCTATAATCCGCCATTATTTTTTAAACAGACGTTTGCCCGCAAACCCTTTTACAGACAGCATTTTTTACCATGTTAGACAAATACAATCCCGCCGAAATCGAATCCAAACACTATCAAAACTGGGAAACCCAAGGTTATTTCCAGCCCGATATGGATTTGACCAAACCGTCTTTTTCCATCCAACTGCCGCCGCCCAACGTAACCGGCACGCTGCACATGGGTCATGCCTTCAACCAAACCATTATGGACGGCCTGACCCGCTACTACCGCATGAAAGGCTGCAACACCGCCTGGATTCCCGGCACCGACCACGCGGGCATCGCCACGCAAATCGTGGTCGAGCGTCAGCTTGCCGCGCAAAACGTGTCCCGTCATGACTTGGGCCGCGAAAAATTCTTAGAAAAAGTGTGGGAATGGAAAGAAGTGTCCGGCGGCACGATTACGCAGCAGATGCGCCGCGTGGGTTGTTCTGCCGACTGGACGCGCGAGTATTTCACGATGGACGACGTGCGCGCCGAAACCGTTACCGAAGTGTTCGTGCGCCTGTATAAGCAAGGCTTGATTTACCGCGGCAAACGCTTGGTGAACTGGGATCCCGTGCTCGGCACGGCGGTATCGGATTTGGAAGTGGAAAGCGTGGAAGAACAAGGCTCTATGTGGCACATCCGCTATCCGCTGGCGGACAATCCCGCCGAAGCCGTTATTGTGGCGACCACCCGTCCCGAAACGCTGCTGGGCGACGTTGCCGTTGCCGTCAATCCCGAAGACGAACGTTACACCCATTTGATTGGCAAAGAATTAATCCTGCCGCTGACCGGCCGCACCATCCCCGTGATTGCCGACGAATACGTTGAAAAAGACTTCGGCACCGGCTGCGTGAAAATCACGCCTGCGCACGACTTCAACGACTACGAAGTCGGCAAACGCCACGACACGCGCTTGGTTAATGTGTTCGACTTGGAAGCCAAAGTGCTGGCAAACGCCGAAGTGTTCAACTTCAAAGGCGAAGCGCAACAAGGCTTTGCCCTGCCTGAAAAATACGCAGGCTTGGACCGCTTTGCCGCACGCAAACAAATGGTTGCCGATTTGCAGGAACAAGGCTTGTTGGTCGAAATCAAAGCGCACACGCTGATGACGCCGAAAGGCGACCGCACAGGCTCGGTGATTGAGCCGATGCTGACCAGCCAATGGTTTGTCGCCATGTCCGCCACGCCAAACGGCGGCGAGCCTGACAGCGAATTCAAAGGCTTGAGCCTCGCCGACAAAGCCAAAAAAGCCGTCGACAGCGGTGCGGTGCGCTTTATCCCTGAAAACTGGGTCAATACCTACAACCAATGGATGAACAACATCCAAGATTGGTGTATCTCGCGCCAACTGTGGTGGGGGCATCAAATCCCTGCATGGTACGACGAAGCAGGCAATGTTTACGTTGCCCGCAATCAGGAAGAAGCCGAAAAACAAGCCGGCAAAACAGGCTTGACCCGCGAAGAAGACGTATTGGATACATGGTTCTCCTCCGCGCTCGTGCCGTTCTCCACGCTCGGCTGGCCGTCTGAAACCGACGAACTCAAAGCCTTCCTGCCGTCCAACGTCTTAGTTACCGGCTACGAAATCATCTTCTTCTGGGTGGCGCGCATGATTATGATGACCACCCACTTCACCGGCAAAGTACCGTTTAAAGACGTGTACATCCACGGCATCGTGCGCGACCACGAAGGCAAAAAAATGTCCAAATCCGAAGGCAACGTCATCGACCCCGTCGATTTGATTGACGGCATCGACTTGGGCAAGCTGCTGGTGAAACGCACGACCGGCCTGCGCAAACCTGAAACCGCGCCGAAAGTGGAAGAAGCCACGAAAAAACTCTTCCCCGAAGGCATCCCCAGCATGGGTGCGGACGCATTGCGCTTCACCATGGCAAGCTACGCCAGCTTGGGGCGCAGCGTAAACTTCGACTTCAAACGCGCCGAAGGCTACCGCAACTTCTGCAACAAAATCTGGAACGCCACCAATTTTGTGCTGATGAACACCGAAAACCAAGACTGCGGCCAAGACGAAACCCAGCCGCTGGCCTACACTTTCGCCGACCAATGGATTATCGGCCGCCTGCAACAAACCGAAGCCGCCGCTGCCGAAGCATTTGAAACCTACCGCTTCGACTTGGCCGCGCAAACGCTGTACGAATTCGTGTGGAACGACTATTGCGACTGGTATATCGAATTGGCCAAAGTGCAAATCCAAACCGGCTGCCCCACCACCCTGCGCACCACGCGCCGCACCTTGGTTCGCGTGCTGGAAGCCGCATTGCGCCTGCTGCACCCGATTATCCCGTTCATCACCGAAGAGCTGTGGCAGGCCGTCGCCCCGCTGGCCAATGCCAAAACCGCCGACAGCATTATGCTGGCAGCCTATCCCAAAGCCGACCCGGAAAAAATCGTGCAGGCTGCTTTTGACCAAATGGCGCAACTGCAAGACCTGATCGGCGCCGTCCGCAACCTGCGTGGCGAAATGGGCATCCAGCCTAATGTCAAAGCCCCGCTGTTTGTCGAAAGCACGGACGACTTGGCGGACTACCTCAAATACCTGCCGATGATGACCCGACTGACCGAAGCACAGCAAGTCGCCGCCCTGCCCGAAAGCGAAGACGCGCCCGTCGCCGTCTGCAACGGCGCACGCCTGATGCTGAAAATCGAAATCGACAAAGCCGCCGAAACCGCCCGTTTGAGCAAAGAAGCCGAAAAGCTGCAAAAAGCCTTGGATAAACTCAACGCCAAACTCTCCAAACCCGGCTACACCGAAAAAGCCCCCGCGCATCTGGTGGAAAAAGACAAAGCCGATTTGGCGGAATTGGAAGATAAGATGGCGAAGGTGCAAAATCAGTTGGCGAAGTTAAAAGACTGATTGTTGGGTGAATAAGAAAAGACCGTTTGAAACTTAAATTTCAGACTGTCTTAATCAATGGGACAATAGAACTATGGCTGATATTACTATGACTGAAATTGCACCTGTATTACTCGTTGTTGCCATTATGGTATTTCATATTCATACATGCTTTACTGAAGCTACCCATCTTAACAGATGGCAACCATGGCTGATTATCTTCCTGATGGTTATTTTCGGCACGTTACCCATCTACTTTGTTAGTCGTACTGCATTGTTTAAATTATGTATTCAACTGCTGTTAATCGCGCTATTTTTTATTATTTGATTGTGCTTTTTCGTAATTGTAGATTGTTCAAGACCCAACGAAACTTTTTTATTTCAAAATGTTGCTGAGTTTTTCAGTTCAGTTTACTTCTTTTGTTTTTGATGCTGCACCTATTGTCAGCCATGTCAAAAAGTAAGCAAGTTGACTATACAATCAGAATTTTGCCCGCTTTTAGATTTGAGGAAAAAAGGTCGTCTGAAAACCAAAATCTGTTTTCAGACGACTTTTTACATGATTCCGCAATATGAAACCTTAAAACAGCTTCCGCACTACCGCTTCAATATCGTCGGCGCGCATAAAAGTTTCGCCGATAAGGAAGGTATGTACGCCGTGGTTGCGCATAAAATCGACATCGGATTTGCTTCGGATGCCGCTTTCAGTAACGACGGTTTTACCTGTCAACGCAGGCAATAAATCCAGAGTCTGCTGTAAAGATACGTCGAATGTCCTCAGGTTGCGGTTGTTTACGCCCCATAAGGGTGTTGTCAGATTTCGGCATTTTCCCAATTCGGAAGCATCATGCAGTTCCAACAATACGCTCATGTCTAATTGATGGGCTACTGCTTCAAAATGTTCTAATTGTTCTTGCTCAAGCGCGGCGGCAATCAGTAAGACGGCATCGGCACCCCATGCACGCGCCTGATAAATCTGATACTCATCAATGATGAAGTCTTTTCGTAAAACGGGAAGCCCGACTGCCGCACGTGCCGCTTTCAAATATTCGGGAGAGCCTTGGAAATATTGTTCGTCAGTCAATACCGACAAGCACGCAGCTCCGGCATTTTCATAAGCGCGGGCAATCTGCACAGGATGGAAATCGGGTCGGATCAGCCCTTTGCTCGGGCTGGCTTTTTTAATTTCAGCAATGACGGCAGGGCGGTTTTGCTCGTGTTTGGTACGGATAGAGTCAAAAAAACCGCGTACGGGTAAGGCGGCATCTGCCTGTTTTTTCATTTCATCCAAAGAGACAGAAGCTTTTTGTGCGGCGACTTCCAGGGCTTTGGTTGCAAGGATTTTATTCAGAATATCGGTCATAACAGATTTCCTGCACGGTAAAGCCGTCATCTTAACACAAGAGGTCGTCTGAAAAATAAAACGAGGTAAACAAAACAAGCCGTACGGAATAATTTCGACAGCTTGTTTATATGCTTTTAAATTAACTACTTATTTGCAGCATCTTTCATTTTGTCTGCTGCTTTGTGGGTTGCATCAGCGGCCTTGTCCAAAGCATTTTTTGCAGCATTTTTTGCATCTTTGGCAGCTTCTTCAACTGCTTTTCCTGTGGATTCGGTTGCATTTGATAAGGCTTTATCTGCATTTTCCTTAGCGTCGGAGACGGCTTTATCTGCGCTTGCCTTAGCATCGGCAGCAGCATCTTTAACATCAGAAACGGCTTTTTCGGCAGCGTCTTTGGCATCGGCAGCCGCATCTTTTGCTTCGGAAACTGCTTTATCAGCCGCATCTTTTGCTTCGGAAGCAGCAGCATTGGCATCAGAAGCTACGGCAGAAGCAGCCTCTTGGGTTTGTTGTTTGGCCTCTTGAGAGCATGCAGCCAAACCAGCCATCATCATCGCAGCAATCAGTAATTTTTTCATGTTTTATCCTTTCTTAATCTGGAAAACGCCTATCCCTTTTCAGGCAGGCGTGGGAATCATAACATAACGGACCAGTAAAATAGGGCAGTTTAAGGGCAAATAACAGGCTGTTTACTTTTATTGAAAAAAAAAATTCAAAAAACTTATTGACGAGCAGGATGGCGGCCAATATAATTCACAGCTTATCGGGTCGTTAGCTCAGTCGGTAGAGCAGCGGACTTTTAATCCGTTGGTCGAGCGTTCGAATCGCTCACGACCCACCACTTTCCCTAAGCCTAAACAGTCGTTTAGGCTTTTTTCTTTACCACCGCTTATCTCGGGGTGTGCCTGTTTTGTGTCGAAACTAAGACCGACACTGTCCAATAAAGCCGCGTGTCCGTGCAAAAGTTCAGGAGCCAGAGCGGCATGCTCTGATTTTCAGACAGCCGTTGTGCAGCCGAATATTTCCGTTCATCATGTTTTTAAATAGTGCACGTCTGGTTTTATAGCCCAAGTTCCCGCATAGGTTGGCAACCCAATCCTCATAACGTGGTTTAAAACTTTCCTGTTTTAAAAAATCAATACGTTCAGCTTTGTTGTCTAACGTCCTGCTGTTCGCCAATGCTTGCAAGACCGTCGTGCCTAAAGTTCCATTGTCGGTATCCAATGGCAGGATATGAGGGGGATATAGGTGGTCTGGAGCATATCGCCCAAATCCTGACCATGTTTGAATAATCAAGGCTCTTTCGTTTGCCTTATAGCCGGCCCAATAATCTTGTTCTTGATTGAAAGTCATTTAATTCGATCTCCGTAATTTTGACTGTAATGTTTCGATTTTTGCCATACTCTACCACACGTTGCAACTGCAATCTTTGCTCCTTATTAGTTTGTGCGGGTATGGCCAGATGGATTACGCGATGTTTGATCATATCGGCCCTTAATGTCATACCGAAAGGCTATGGCGTTCAAAATTTGCCGTCTTAGGAGTAGTTGTGTCTACACCGCTTCGGATAA
>NZ_KV812071.1:0-13010 GCF_001813335.1 Neisseria sp. HMSC055H02
AGCTGGGCGACGTTGACGGCGTCGGTGGCTTTTACGCCTTTGGCTACGTTGCTGATGGCTTTGTTGCCAGCGTCGATGCCGTCAGCAGTGATGTTCACATCGCCTGCTTTCAGACCGTCTTTGCTCAGCGCTACTTTGTCGCCGACTTTGACGCCGTTGTTGTTCACAACGGTCTCGCCTGCGGTCAGGCTGTCAGCCTTCAGGTCTTTAGCGGTAGAAACTTTGTAAACGTTAGAACCGCCTGTTTTGTCGGTTTCAACGACGATGTTGTCGTCGCCGCTTTCCACACGACCTGAATTGGCTTTTAACTGGGCAACGTTGACGGCATCAGTATCTGCCTCGCCTGCGGCGACGTTGGCGATTTTATTGCCGCCGTTGTCCAAACCGTCTTTGGTCAGGCTGACAGCTTGTTTGCCGCTGTTTGGTGCCGGCGTCAGGGTGATGCCGGTTGCCGTAGTGTCGGCTTTGTTGCCGTCTTTGTCGGAAATGCTGCTGCCGTCGGCTTTGAACGCGCTGTGGCCGCCGTCGGTATTGCTCAATTCGATGCCTTTTGCGTTCAGCAAGTTGGTATTGCCGCTCGCTTCGGTCAGCTCGATATTGCCCGCGACGGATTTGGTGGTATTGCCTGCCTTGTCGGTCAAAGTATTGCCTTCGGCTGTCGAAGCGTTGACTTCACCGTCTTTTCCAACCAAGGTAACGTTGCCGCCATTGATGGTCGTGGAGCTGCCGTCGGTATCGAACCGCGCGCTGTTCAAACCTTGCAAATCTTTGGCAAGTTTGACGTTGAGCGTACCGTTAAGGTCGTCTGAAACCACGCCGATGTTGTTGTCGGACAGTTTCGCCGCATCCGCACCGCCTTTAACCAAGACTTGGTTGCCGAGTTTGCGCTCGAAATTCTTGTCTGCGTTGTCACCGCCGAAAGTCAGGCCTTTTTGCAGCTCGGTACCGATGTTGTCCAACGCGCCTTGTACGGTGTTGACAGGTGCGGCCTGCGTACCGTCGGTTTTGGTTACGACCAGATTCGGTACTTCAACCGCGCCGGTAGTCGGATTGACGGTTGCGCCCAATGCGGTTGCCAACGGAGTGAGCTGGCTGACGTTGACGGCGTCGGTATTGTTCACACCGGCAGCGATGTCGGTTGCTTTCTTACCGCCGTTAGACAGACCTTCGGTCGTCAGTTTGACGGGATTTGCCGCCGTGCCGACGGTCACGCCGTCTGCAGAAACGGTGGTTTTGCCGCCTGCTGCGTCGACGAATTCAGACGAGGTCAGACCTTTCAGCTCTTTCGCCAGTTTGACGTTGAGCGTGCCGGTCGTGTCGTCTGAAACCACGCCGATGTTGTTACTGTCGGACAGTTTGGCTTCATCTGCCTCACCGCCTTTAACAGTCACAGTGCTGCCCAAACGTCGAGTTGAGGGCGTACCGGCATCAGCGGCAAACGTCAGAGGAGTGCGTACTGCATCGCTTAACGCACTTAATGCTTCTCCGACAGTATGGTAAGTCGCTACGCTGCTACTATCCGGATTACCTGAAATAACTGTGTAATCCGGTGCAGTAATAGTACCGTCGGCAGGATTAACCTTCGTGCCAAGTGCTTTGGCAACTTTGTCAAGCTGGGATACGTTTACCGCATCGTTTTGCTTCTGGCCATCTTTAACGTTACCGATAGTCGTCGGAGTCGAAGTTTGAGGGTCGGTCGGATTCAATGCGGCAATCGTTACGTCATTACCTGTATAGACAGAGTTATCCTCTACATCGACAAACTTAACGGTGCGCGTTTGCGTAAGCGGATCAACGGTGACTTCACGTCTCAACATTTTGCCGTTGGAACCAATATAGGAGAACGGTGTTGAATTACTAACCGTAGTCAATGTAGTTACATGGACGTTTTTAATTGCATCCGATAACTGCTCAAAATTCACTGCATCAGACGGATCACTGCCTTTGGCAACATTGATAATTTTGTTGTTTGCCATATCCAAGCCGCCATTTGCCGTAATCTTGCCGGCAAAAGTCGGATTATCAACGGTATTGATGCTGACTGCGCCTTTATTTTGGCTCAAACGGATATTTTGACCTGCTTCCAACGTAATGGTCGCACCATTGGTAATTTCTTCCAAAGAATAGTTTTCAGCAACACCATTGGTATTGTTGGTTTTAGCCGTATTCAGCTTGAACGACTTGTAAGAGGCGTTGTTGATGGAAGCAATGGCATCATGAATAGTGCTTTCACCCGTACCGCCGATGTTAGTCATCTTAATAGTGCCGTCATTCGTAATGGCTGCGTTTCCACCCAATACGCCGACTGCGCTCTTACCGATGTTGTTCATGACGTTTTGAGTTGCATAAAGCTGGCTGCCATTGATGGCATCGGTGCTGTTGTTGCTGATGCGGCCTGCGGCGACGTTGGTAATCGTACGTTCTTTGCCTGCCGTGCCGATGCTGAGTGTGGACTCAGGGGCGTTACCTGCAAAGTTGCCGAAAGTCAGACCGCCAACGGTGGCAGAGGTCGTCTGAACGGCTGCTTCAGTCGCGGAATTGGCACCCAATGCGATGGAGTCTGCATGAGCGGCATTGGCGTTTTTACCGAGCGCAATAGCGTTGCTTGCAGAGGCTTTTGCCGCATCGCCGAAGGCAAAGGTGTCGCCTGCGGTGGCTTTGGCGTTTTTACCGAAGGCTACGGCACGGTTTTGCGTGGCTTGGGCGTTGTAGCCGATGGCGATGGCATCTTCCCCTTGTGCGTCTGCTTCGTTACCCAATGCTAAGGCATTGCTGGCAGAAGCTTTGCTTTGGCGGCCTGCCGCGACAGTACCGAAAGCAGTTGCGCGGGTATTGTGCCCCAACGCGGTCGCACCTGCCGCCGTGGACTGGCTGTATGCGCCGATTGCGGTGGCGGAATCTTGGTTGGCGATTGCGCCGTCACCGACCGCTACGCTGGATTTGCCCAATGCTTTGGAAGACTGACCGCCTGCGAAGGAGTTTTGACCATAGGCGTTGGACGCTTGACCGACGGCGGTAGCGTTGGTGCCGCTGGCTTTGGTGTTCGCACCGATGGCGACGGAGCCTTCACCTTTAGTCAAACCGTTGACACTCGCATCGGATGCCGTGTCTTCGTTGACAGTAGCGTTTTTACCAATGGCGATAGAGTTGGAAATTACCGCCTGCGCGCCCGTACCGACGGCTACGGCAAATTCGCCCGCAGCTTGGGCATCTGCGCCTGCTGCCAGAGCATCCAATCCGGTTGCGCCGTTATTGTTGTAGTTGCCTCGGGTATCAGAGGCCGTATTAACGCTGTAAAAATGGCTGGAGCTGCCGCCGCCTAATTGGTCGATTTTGTTGTTCATCGCTTCCAAAGCGTCATGAACATTGGCTGTGCCTGTGCCGCCCAAGTTACTCAGGGTCAGATTGCCCTCATTATCGATTTGGGTATCGCCGCCCAAGGCGTTTTTGACGTTGTTACCCAAGTTGAGCAGGTAAGAATTGGTCGCGTAAAGCTGGCTGCCGTTGATGGCGTCGGTGCTGGTTGCGCTGATAACACCCGCAGAGACGTTTTGAATTTGACGGGTAAAGTTGTTGGCAGGGGTGGCTGCATCGACTTTACCGACGGAAACCGTACCGTAAGACCATGTACCGGCGGCTGTGTAGTTACCGTTCAGTGTGTAATCGCCACTGTGGTGCGCTTCGGTCAAACTGCCGCCACCCAAAGCAACATCGTTTTCATTGACGGCATGGGATTCGTAACCCAAGGCAAGTGCTTTGACAGCATCAGCTTTGGTATATGCACCCAAAGTAACCGCACCTGCTTTTGCCGAAGCCGCAGATACACCCAAGGCGACAGTATTGCCTTCCGCAGCATTGGCGGAATGACCGATAGCAATAGCTTCTGCAGCAAGTGCTTTAGTCGTATTACCAAAGGCAATCGAGCTGTTGCCCGTTGCTTGGGTGTCAAGACCCATCGCCATTGCATAGTCTTCTGAAGCGACAGCGTTGCTGCCGATGGCAATGCCGTTGAGCTTGCTGTTGGTTACCTTCGCCATGTTACCGATGGCTACGGCAAAACGACCGGAGGCATTAGAATCGATACCCAATGCGACCGCCTCACTGCCCGATGCGTTGGCACGCTGACCCACCGCGACGGAAGAAACGGCTCCGGCAACAGTCTCGTGACCGATGGCTACGGTTTCGTGTGCGCTGGCATTGGCAGTCTTACCGATGGCGACGGAGTTGTCGCCGCTGGCTTTGGAAACCATACCGACGGCAACTGCGGATTCTTTTTCTGCCAATGCGGTTTTACCGATGGCGACGGTGTTGCTGAAGCTGCCTTTTGCAGCTTCACCGATGGCGACAGTGGAAGTGACGTTCAGTTTTTGGGCATCCGTACCCATGCCTGCTTCCCTACCGATAGCGACGTTGTTCGCACCGGACACGAATGCGCCGGAACGCAAGCCGAGGGCAATATTGTCTACGCCGGTAGCGTTGTTGCCCGTACCTTTACCGATGGAGATTTGGCGTTCGTTGGTATAGGCATTGCGACCGCTGTCCGCGCCGATATAGACGGTGTCCGCACCGACTGTGCGCCCTGCGGAAACGGCAGCATCGTAAACACCTGCGTTCGTACCTACTACGATATTGCCCGTACCTGCCGCTAGGGCTTTGTTACCGATGGCAACGGCGTTGTTGGCGGTGGCTTGGCTGTTTTGTCCGAGCGAAGTAGAAGTTTCTGCAGTAGCAGTCGCTTCTTTACCGACTGCGACGCTGCTCATACCGGTTGCCTGAGTGGCAAAACCGACAGCAATCGCGCCTTTGGCAGAAGCAGTGGTTTGCGGACCGGCAGCCAAGGCGTTTTCAGCACCTGCATTGCTGTCCACGCCTAAGGCTGTGGCGCGCAGGCCGTTTGCCGTGCTGTTTTTACCGACGGCAGTAGTATCTTTTGGGGTAGCATTTGCGGCCGAACCGATGGCGATGGCATCCGAATTGCCTGCTTTGGCTCCATAGCCGATGGCTGTTGAGTAATGACCAACCGCAGTCGCCCCTTTATCCGCCGCCTGACCGCCGCCAATCGCGATGGATGATGTGCCCTGCGCATTCGCTTTACCGCCGATGGCAACACCGTAAGCTCCCGAACCTGCAGCCAACTCACCCACAGCAATCGCCCGTTGCGCTGAAGCCACAGCAGTACCCATTATTGCCAAGCTGGCAGGACCTGATGCTTTGGCACCTCTGCCGGATGAACTCGAACCGCCGATAGCGACGGCACTCAACCCCGAAGTAGTGGAGTTAAAACCGATTGCAACACCGTTGCCTGCGATATCGGTTACAACGGAGCTGGTACCGATCGCAACGGAGGAACTGCCCTGCGCATTCGAGCTGTCGCCGACTGCGATACTGCCGCTTTTGGTTTTGGCCAGGTATCCGATGGAAATGTTTTTAGGCTCCGAACCTGTCGCACCGGTACCGATGTAAACAGAATGGCTGCTGTTGGAATCAACGCCCGCCGACGAACCGATGGCGATGACATTATTGACTCCCGAACCTCCTTTCAGTGCGCTCTCGCCAATGGAAATATTGCGGCCGCCGGAAGAAACGGTATCGCCTGCCAATTTTCCGATACTGACATCAGCCTCACCTTTTGCTGATGCCGTCTGACCCATGGCGATAGATTGATTGTGGTTGGCACTTGCCGCCGCACCAATGGCAATTGCACCGGTTGCACGGGACGGCTCATCACTCGGACCTGCAGTGGAAGAATTGGCACCGATAACGACATTGGTTTCCCCTTTGGAAGATGCCCCTTGTCCCATCACGACGGATTTGCCTTGTTTGGGTATGGTTCCGGGTATGACATCTGAAGCTTTCGTAGTCTCGTCGCCGCAAACCACGTTGTAGCTGGTGGTATCGAAATAGCAGGTGTTGTAGTCGGTACCTTCGACAGCTTCAGCGACGGTTTTGCCGTTGGCAAGGGTTTGTCCGTTATTTTCTGCCGCCATAACTTGACCGCTTGCAAGCAGCAGACCGGACATAATGGCGGTAAACGCGAAGCGCACGCCTGCGGAGGCAACGATGCCGCCTATACCTGATGAAGCCGTTTTCCCATGCGCTTTGGCAAATTCTGCCACCGCGTTCCACGTCTGTGTGGTTTCGTTCCATACGACACGATAGATTTTATTCATGCTGTCTCTCTGTTTTAAAATGTTAAACAAATAAATTTAATATATTATTGGTTTTCGGAAGTACCTGATTTTTAAAATTCCGGACCAACACTGAAAATGAAAACACCGTATTCGATACCGATATTTCAATTGCAAAAATCATTCAACGGATATGACGGATATTGTCACTTTCGAACAAATTTCAGAATTTATCTATACCTAAGATAACAATCTCCCAAGCATCGTTTATCGACCTTTTGGCTATTTATATGTCCGCTTATCTTTGATATCTTCTATTTTCTTAACTTTATTTTGCAATTAAAGTGAAACTTTATCTTTTATTTGAAAGCAATTTATATGCCAAAATCCTTTTTCCTGAATTCATCCGTACTGGAAAAATGATATTTTTAAGTATCCGGAATCCAAAATAAGAAAAGAGGTCGTCTGAAAACGTTTCAGACGACCTCTGTAAACCTTATGCTGATTAAATATTAATGAATGATGTTTCGGATACCATCTTCAGCAAGTTGGCGATGTTAAGCGGCATTATTCTGTATAATGCCGCTATGTTTTTGAAACAAGGAATACAAATGCTTACCCCAGAACAAGTCAAATCGCTGATTGAAGGCGTTGCCGCTTGCGAACACGTCGAAGTCGAAGGCGACGGACATCACTTTTTCGCCGTCATCGTTTCTTCCGAGTTTGAAGGCAAAGCCCGCCTCGCCCGCCACCGCCTGATTAAAGACGGTCTGAAGGCGCAATTGGCCAGCAACGAATTGCACGCGCTGTCGATTTCCGTTGCCGCCACCCCTGCGGAATGGGCGGCGAAGCAGCAATAAGCCAGCCGTACAGCAGGCAAGAAGAAAGTCGTCTGAAAACGTTTCAGACGACCTTCTTGTTTACTGTTTTACCATGCGGCGGTATCAATCGAGCAACGCGTCCACAAAAGCGCGCGCGTCAAACGGGCGCAAATCGTCTATGCCTTCGCCCACGCCGATGTAGCGGACGGGGACGGGGCGGTCGGAGGCAAGCGCGGCGAGGATGCCGCCTTTTGCCGTGCCGTCGAGTTTGGTCACAATCAGCCCCGTCAGCCCCAGCGCATCGTCAAAGGCTTTGACTTGGTTGACAGCGTTTTGCCCGATGTTGGCATCGAGGACGACGATGATTTCGTGCGGCGCGTCGGGCATCGCTTTTTGCAACACGCGCTTCACTTTTTTGATTTCTTCCATCAAATGAAGCTGCGTGGGCAGACGGCCGGCGGTGTCGGCCAGCACGATGTCGATGCCGCGCGCTTTGGCGGCTTGGACGGCATCGAAGCAGACGGCGGCGGAATCGCCTGTGGTTTGCGAAATGACGGTAACGTTGTTGCGTTCGCCCCATGCCTGAAGCTGCTCGCGGGCGGCGGCGCGGAAGGTGTCGCCTGCGGCAAGCAGCACGGATTTGCCCTGAGCTTGGAAATATTTGGCGAGTTTGCCGATGGAAGTGGTTTTACCCGCGCCGTTGATGCCCGCCAACATGATGACGAACGGCTCTTTCGTGTCGGGCAAGACCAGCGGTTTTTCCAACGGTTTAATCAAGTCGTACAAAGCTTCTTTCAATGCGCCGCGCAACTCGTTGCCGTCTTTCAGTCCTTTGAGGCTGACGCGGTTGCGCACGTCTTTCATCAGGTATTCCGTCGCTTCCATACCCATGTCGCTGGTAATCAGCACGGTTTCCAGCTCTTCGTACAAATCTTCGTCGATTTGCCCGCCGCCGAACACGCCCGCCAGCGATTTCGCCATTTTGTCGCGCGATTTGGTTAAACCCTGTTTCAAACGCGCCGCCCAGCCGAGTTTGGGTTCGGTTTCGGACGGTTCAGAGGTTTCAGACGACGTTGCGACGGCTGTATTTTCAGGGGTTTTTACGGAATGTTCTTCGGATGTTGCAGGCGCGGCTTCGGCTTGGGTTTCTAAGGCTTCGACAGTTTCTGCGGTTTCAGACGACCCGTCGCTGACCGCTTCATGGACGTGTTCTACCGCTGCGGAAACATTTTCGGCAACGGTTTCTCCGACGGCTTCAACGCGTTCTTCCACTTTTTCGACCGTTTCAGACGACGTTTCGCCGACTGCCTCGCGGACGTGTTCGACCGTTTCGGAAACATGTTCAGCCACAGTCTCGCGGATTTCTTCGGCGCGTTCTTTTGCGTTTTCTACCGCCGTTTCGACTGCCGCCGTCAGCTCTTCCGCTTTTTCGCCGATGTTTTCCTGAACCGTTTCAAGCGTTTGCGAAACGGTGGTTTCGGCGTGTTCTACGGCTTCGGCGGCGGTTTCCTGAATGCGGGTTTCTTCTTGAGCGGGCGTTTCCTGTTTTTTCTTGCGGCGGAAGAAGCTGAACATTGAATTTTCCTTTTAATTTTAGAAGCTTGAAATAGAGCGTATTGTAGCGTATTTTACGCGGCAAGGTCGTCTGAAAATCCAGGCTGTAAGGTTTTGGCATCTTCAACGTCTAATAATACAAACCATCCACACAGGAAACATTAGAGATGAAACCCCGTACCTTCTTTTCCCTTTGCGCCAAGTTCGGCTGCCTGTTTGCGCTGGGCGCCTGTTCGCCCAAAATCGCCGATGCCGAAGCCGCGACCGTGCCGCACACCTTGTCCACTTTGAAAACCGCGGACAACCGCCCCGCCAGCGTTTATTTGAAAAAAGACAAACCCACCCTGATTAAATTCTGGGCGAGCTGGTGTCCTTTGTGTTTGTCCGAATTGGGGCAGACCGAAAAATGGGCGCAGGATAAGCGGTTCAGCTCCGCCAACTTGATTACCGTCGCGTCCCCCGGCTTTTTGCACGAGAAAAAAGACGGCGACTTTCAAAAATGGTATGCCGGTTTGAACTATCCCAAGCTGCCCGTCGTGACCGACAACGGCGGCACCATCGCCCAAAGCCTGAATATCAGCGTTTACCCTTCGTGGGCGTTAATCGGTAAAGACGGCGACGTGCAGCGCATCGTCAAAGGCAGCATCAACGAAGCGCAGGCATTGGCGTTAATCCGTGACCCGAATGCCGATTTAGGTCGTCTGAAAAACGCGTTCTACAAACCCGACACACAGAAAAAGGATTCAAAAATCATGAACACGCGCACCATCTACCTCGCCGGCGGCTGCTTCTGGGGCTTGGAAGCCTATTTCCAACGCATAGACGGCGTGGTGGACGCCGTATCCGGCTACGCCAACGGCAAAACAAAAAATCCGAGCTACGAAGATGTGTCCTACCGCGACACGGGCCATGCCGAGACCGTCAAAGTCACCTACGATGCCGACAAACTCAGCCTCGACGACATCCTGCAATACTATTTCCGCGTCGTTGACCCGACCAGCCTCAACAAACAAGGCAACGACACCGGCACGCAATACCGCAGCGGCGTGTACTACACCGACCCCGCCGAAAAAGCCGTCATCGCCGCCGCCCTCAAACGCGAGCAGCAAAAATACCAACAGCCCCTCGTCGTCGAAAACGAGCCGCTGAAAAACTTCTACGACGCCGAGGAATACCATCAGGACTACCTGATTAAAAACCCCAACGGCTATTGCCACATCGACATCCGCAAAGCCGACGAACCGCTGCCGGGCAAAACCAAAGCCGCCCCGCAAGGCAAAGGCTTCGACGCGGCAACGTATAAAAAACCCAGCGATGCCGAACTCAAACGCATCCTGACCGAAGAGCAATACCAAGTTACCCAAAAAAGCGCAACCGAATACGCCTTCAGCCACGAATACGACCATCTGTTCAAACCCGGCATTTATGTGGACGTCGTCAGCGGCGAACCCCTGTTCAGTTCCGCCGACAAATTCGATTCCGGCTGCGGCTGGCCGAGCTTCACCCGCCCGATTAACGCCGCCGCCGTTACCGAACACGACGATTTCAGCTACAACATGCGCCGCATCGAAGTGCGCAGCCATGCCGCCGATTCGCACTTGGGACACGTCTTCCCCGACGGCCCCAAAGACAAAGGCGGCCTGCGCTACTGCATCAACGGCGCGAGCCTGAAATTCATCCCGCTGGAACAAATGGACGCGGCAGGCTACGGCGCATTGAAAGGCAAAGTGAAATAAAGGCGCGATAACACGAAAGGTCGTCTGAAAACGGCGGGTCGGGTATGAATGCCCGGCCCGCAAATTTTAGTGAATCGAAATAACAGACTTGCATACTATCATTTTCAGAAATGTTTCGCGATTTCCTTCATTTCAAGCCTCTGTATTTCCGCCTGCGTGAAAATGACAGCCGATGGGAATAGGCGTATTGAAAGTTGAATGAATCAGCTAAGGAAGAAAGGTCGTCTGAAAACCTGATTTTCAAGTTTTCAGACGACCTTTCATTCATTCCGACAAACCGTTCAGCCTTTCGGATAAAACCGCACCACGTTTTCCCCCTCGGGCAGCGTCAGTTTCTTCACGGCATGGCCGTACACGGTTTCGAGCGTGACGGTCAGACCGCCTTCGGTTTCAAAAATCTTATCCACAAATGCTTCAGTCGCTTGGGCGTCGCTGAATTTCAAGGCGTGCCATAGCCCTAAGGTTTCCATGTCCTGCCGGAACGTCGCCGCCTTGCGGTAGCTCAATTCGAGCTTGGCGGTATCGGTCACGGGGTCGTAGAAACCGTTGTCGGCAAGCATGTCGCCGAGGTCGTGCATATCGATTAAGGTCGGCGTTTCACAGGCTATCCCTGCGCTTTTCAGACGACCTGTCAGCTCGGTCAGGCTGTCGCGGCCAAAATGGGTGAAGAATAATAAACCGTCTGTTTTCAAAGCGTTTGCCCAATTTTTCAGGACGGGCAGGATTTCGTCCGCGCGGGGCAGGCTGAGGTTCGCCCACAACATATCGGCACAGGCTTCGGGCAGCGGGTCGGTCAAGGCTTGGCAGTGTTGCGGGACGGTTTTGCCGGTGAGTTTTTGCCAAAAACCGCTTTTGCGCGCGGCTGCGGCGGTTTGGAGGAAATCGGCGCGCGGGTCGTATTCTTCGAATACGGCGTTCGGATAACGCGCGGCAAGCAGGCTGCGGCTGATGTCCGCGTCCGCACCGACCAGCAGGATGCGTTTGGGCGCGTTGCGGACGATTTGCAGCCGCTCGTCGGTGTCTTGGGCCAGATGGCGGTGGATTTGCCAGCGTTTGTCTTGGGGGTTCATGTTTCAGACGACCTTTTTCTTCTTTTTTGAAGGGGTGGTTTTTTGCGGTGTGATGTAGGTTGGCGCAGGTTTCAAACCAAATTATACAAGGTTAAAGACCGGCAGAAATGCGCCTGCCGGTCTTTGTTTGAGCGGATTTCAGACGACCTTACCAATAGCCCAAAGCCTTCCACCACAATCCGCCGACAACGATAAATACCAGCAGGTTTACCACGCTCATGATAAAGCCCGCCTTCCACCATTCGCCCAGCGTCGTATAGCCCGAACCGAAAACAACAGGCGCGGTGCCGGTGGCGTAGTGGGTCAGTGTCATCATCAGGCTTGACGCGGCGGCAAGCATCAGACCGAACCCCATCGGCGGCGCACCCAAAAACAGTCCTGCCGCGTAAAACGCGCCGAACATCGCCGTAATGTGGGCGGTGGTGCTGGCGAACATATAATGCGCGTACATATAAATCAGCATCAGCAAAGCCGACGCGCCGACCCAGCCCATGCCGGTATTTTTAATGTTGCTGCCGAGCATATCCGAAAACCAGCCGATCAGACCGAGCTTGTTCAGGAAAGAAGCCATCATCACCAGCGCGGAGAACCATACTACCGTATCCCACGCCCCTTTTTCCTTCAAGACATCGTCCCAAGTCAGCACGCCCGACAAAAGCAGCAGCGACAAGCCGATAAAGGCGGTGGTGGTGGGGCTGACGGCGAAAGCCTTGCCGAAAATCATCGCCGGAACGCCTGCCCACAAAATCAGCAATACGGCAAAAATCGCCAACATGGTTTTCTCGCCGCGGTTCATCGGCCCCTGTTCTCTCAGGTGGTCTTTGGCAAACTGCGCCGCGTTGGGTGTTTCCTTGATTTCGGGCGGATAAATGAAATACAGCACCAGCGGCATCAGAAACATCGCCACCAAACCCGGCAGCAGCATCGCCAAAGCCCAAGTGCCCCAGCTCAAATGAATCTCGCTGTTTGTTGCCTTGGCAATCAAATCGACCACCAGCGGATTGGGTGCGGTGGCGGTGATGAACATTGCAGATGAAATCGGATTGCTGTGGTAATTCACCAAAGCCAGATAGCGGCCGATGCGCCCCTGCGTTCCTTTTTCAGGGTCGGAATCATAGCTGGTCGAAATCGCTTTCATCACGGGGTGGATAATGCCGCCGCCGCGCGCGGTGTTGCTGGGCGTGACCGGCGCGAGAATCAGCTCCGACAGGGCCAGGCTGTAACCGATACCCAGCGTTTTCTTGCCGAACACCGAAATAAAATAATAGCCGATACGTGCGCCCAAACCCGTTTTCAAAATCCCGCGCGAAATCATGATCGAAATACCGATCAGCCAAATCAGCGGGTCGGCAAACGAACTCAAGGCATCCTTAATTGCCACATCCGCCGGCTTTTTAATCGGATTGCCGTCCGCACCCAGCTCGGGTACCGTTACCTGCGTTAAAGCCACCATCATCATGGCGATAATCGACAATGCCCCGATCGGCATCGCCTTGCCGATAATCGCCGCAATCACGCCGACAAACATCGCCAACAAATGCCAAGCCTGCGGCGTCACGCCGTCAGGGACGGGGATGACGAACCAAATCAATAATGCCAAGCCCACCGCAATCGCAGCGGGTATGGGTTTGAAACCGATTTTTTCCATACCGACACTCCTTTTTGAATCGACAATATAGTGGATTAACTTTAAATCAGGAC
>NZ_KV812071.1:13110-45007 GCF_001813335.1 Neisseria sp. HMSC055H02
TTTGAGCTGAGGCGAGGCAACGCCGTACCGATTTAAAGTTAATCCACTATATATACAAAGAAAATACTACTGCCACTATAACGCCGACCGGCAATAAATGTAAGTATCGCAGCGTAGGTTTAAATCAAGAAAAGGCGGGGGATTGGATTCACGTCTGCAGTGATATCACAGCAGAAAAGCTTTTCAGACGACCTTTTCAACAAAATTGCGGTAGCGTTCGGCAAATTCGTCGGCGTGGCTTAAAAACGGGGCGTGTGCCGCTTTTTCCATCAATACCAATTCGCTGTCCGCCAGATGGCGGTTGAGGTATTCTCCCATGCGCGGCGGGGTGATGGCGTCTTTTTGTCCGAACACTAAAAGCGACGGGGCTTGGATGCTTGAAAGCAGGGGGCGGGCATCGGCTTGGTTGACGGCGTCCAACGCGGCTTGCAGGGCGGGCGGTGCGCCGTGGCGGGAGAGGTCGGGCAGGATGTTGCCGATGATTTCGGCGGCGTTTGGTGTGTGCAGCAACTGTAATTGTAGAAACTGTTTGATATGTTTGGCATAATCCTGCCGAAACGCGCCGACCATCTTGCCCAAAGCGGGATTGGACAGCCCTTCGGGGTAGTCCGAGTC
Organism: Neisseria sp. HMSC055H02; assembly: GCF_001813335.1. NCBI lineage: Bacteria > Pseudomonadati > Pseudomonadota > Betaproteobacteria > Neisseriales > Neisseriaceae > Neisseria > Neisseria sp. HMSC055H02. The sequence continues at coordinate 13,726 of NZ_KV812071.1, forward strand.
GGCGGTCAGGCGGGCGAAACTTGCGGTCAGGCAGAGCGAGCGGACTTTGTCGGGACGGCGTGCGGCGAGATGGAGCGCGACCAAGCCACCGAGCGACCAGCCGAGGATGTGGGCGGGCGCGTCGATTTCTTCGGCGAAGGCTTCGGCAATCGCGGCGATGTTGAAGTTTTCGGCAAAGGGTGCATCGCCGTGTCCGGGCAGGTCGAGGGCACGGATGTCCCAATCGGCACTTAGGCGCGGGATGAGGTCGTCGAAGACGTGGCGGTTCGCTGCCCAGCCGTGTATCAGATAAACTTTTTTGGCGGAGTGCGGCATGGCTGTTTTCTCTATGGATGTGTTTTCTTGGTGGCGCAATGCGGGATGGCGGAACAAAAGCCGTTGCGTATTATGCCACGCCTTGGTTTCAGCGTGCGAAACCCGGCCGTATGGCGGTTTTTGCGGCGGCTGCGCGGAGGACTTGGAAGAGTTTTTTACGGACGCGGCAAACAGTTGCCCCTTGTGTTTCCGCACTATACAGGGCGGAGCGGTGTGCGGAGGCTGTCAGAAGAAGCCGCCGGCATTTGAGCGGATGTGGGCTTCGCTGTATTATGAGCCGCCCGTCAGCAGTATGATACGCGCGTTGAAGCATTTGGCTGACCTCGGCATGAGCCGTCCGCTGGCGGAACTGATGCGCCGCCATGCGCCCGACTGGCTGGAAACGGAGCATTTCGATTTTGTGCTGCCCGTGCCGTTGAGCAAAGAAAGGCGGCTGCACCGCGGCTTCAACCAAAGCGAAGAATTGGCGGATATTCTGTCCGGACATTACGGCTGGACGCTGCTGCCGCGGCAGACGGTTTTCAGACGACATCGCGAGCCGCAAAGTACGCTGAAAAGCGCAGACAGGGTTCGCAATATAAAAAATGCTTTTGAAATCAATGGTCATATCTCGAAAAACTGTAATATTTTGTTAATCGACGATGTATTCACCACCGGCTCGACGCTGGACGAATTGGCGCGGACGCTGAAAAAATCAGGCGCAGGCAAGATTTTTTGCTGGAGTTTGGCGCGTCCGCCAATGAAAAAATAGCTTAAAGTTTTTGACACCTACGGAACATTTCGGCATTATGCCGCTCTATAAGTGATTGATTTATATGTTTACCATAGTTTTGTACCAACCCGAAATCCCGCCCAATACGGGCAATATCATCCGATTGTGCGCCAACACCGGAGCCGATTTGCATCTGGTCAAGCCGCTCGGTTTTCCGCTGGATTCGGCAAAAATGAAGCGCGCAGGTTTGGATTATCACGAGTTTGCAAAACTGACGGTACACGAGAATTTCGAAGATTGTCTCAAAGCCTTGGAAGGCCGCCGCATTTTTGCGCTGACCACCAAAGGCAAAACCCGTCCCGACGAAGTTTCTTTTGTTGAGGGCGATGTTTTTTTGTTCGGCCCCGAGACACGCGGCCTGCCCGCCGAAATCCTCGACGCCCTGCCCGAAGGGCAAAAGCTGCGCCTGCCCATGAAGCCCGGCAGCCGGAGCATGAATCTTTCCAACACCGTCGCCGTGATTCTGTTTGAAGCATGGCGGCAAAACGGTTACGCAGGCGGTGTATAACATCCGCTGGGGAATCTCCCTGAGCCGTTTGACAAAAACCAAGGCCATACTGTCCGAAAACAGCTTGGTTTTTGTCAAACCGCCGATACGTCGTCTGAAACCGCCTGGGAGCCATCCCACTGCGTTATCAACTCAAGAACGGACTACGTTTTGACTTTATCTAAAACCACCCTTTTCTCCACCCTGACTGCCGTTGCAATCAGTATCCTTTCCATTCATTCCGCCTCTGCCGACTCCATCGTCCGTGCCGAGAAGCTGAGCCCCTCAGCCAACCGCAGCTACAAAGTTGCCGGCAAACGCTACACGCCGATGACTAAAGTATCCAACTTCAGTCAAACCGGCAATGCCTCATGGTACGGCAGCCAGTTCCACGGCCGTAAAACCTCCAGCGGCGAGCGTTACAATATGAACGCCCTGACCGCCGCCCACAAAACCCTGCCCATTCCCAGCTACGTCCGTGTGACCAACACCAAAAACGGTAAAAGCGTCATCGTCCGCGTCAACGACCGCGGTCCTTTCCACGGCAACCGCGTGATCGACGTTTCCAAAGCTGCCGCCCAACAATTAGGTTTCATCAACCAAGGCACGGCACACGTCAAAGTCGAGCAAATCGTTCCGGGTCAAAGCGCCCAAGTTTATGATGGCAAAGATATTTTCGTCGATTTGAAATCCTTCGGTACCGAGCGCGAAGCGCAAGCCTATATGAACCAAGCTGCGGTAAACCTTTCTTACGGCAAAATGAATCCGAAAGTTTCCATGGAGAAACGCGACTACGAATACGTCGTCAAAATGGGTCCGTTCACCTCGCAAGAGCGTGCAGCCGAAGCCGAAGCCAAAGCACGCGGTCTGATTCAGGCAGCTTCGCTGTCCCTCTAAGCCGCATCCGTGTTTTCAGACGACCTGTTGCAAGACAGGTCGTTTTGTATTGAAGCATAGCTATAGTGGATTAACTTTAAACCAGTACGGCGTTGCCTCGTCTTAGCTCAAAGAGAACGATTCTCTAAGGTGCTGAAGCACCAAGTGAATCGGTTCCGTACTATCTGTACTGTCTGCGGCTTCGTCGCCTTGTCCTGATTTAAATTTAATCCACTATACAAAGCCGTCGTATCCTTGCATCCTTTCCCTTATAATCCCCCGCTTGTCAACCAAAGGAATCCCCACCATGTCCCTCCCACCTTGCCCGCAATGCCAATCCGAATACACCTACGAAGACGGCAGCCAATACATCTGCCCCGAATGCGCGTTTGAATGGACGGAAAACGACGGCGAAACCGCCGAAGAAACCCTGAGCGTCAAAGATGCCAACGGTGCCGTGTTGCAAGACGGCGACACCGTTGTCCTGATTAAAGACCTCAAAGTCAAAGGCAGCTCCATGGTCATCAAACAAGGAACCAAGGTGAAAGGTATACGCCTGCAAGAAGGCGACCACAATATCGGTTGCAAAATCGACGGCAGCGCGATGAATTTGAAATCAGAGTTTGTCAAAAAAGCATGATGTTGGTATAATCATCGTTGGTGGGTCGCTAGGCCGACCTGAAAACCGTTTGTAAAGCTACTTGTCTCCGTAAGGGTTGCTTTCAAACGGTTTTCGCCTTTTTTAAAGCTGTTTTCCCATAAAAAACGCACCTTATTGCAAGGTGCGTTTTGATTTGTACGGTTTAGAATTTGGCACCGGATTGGTTGGCCATATAATCGACCGCCGCTTTGACTTCGTCGTCGCTCAGGCTGGTATTGCCGCCTTTTGCCGGCATGGTGTTGAAGCCTTCGAGTGCATGTTTGTGCAAGGTTTCTTTGCCTTGTTTGATACGCGGAGCCCAATCGTCATTTTTACCGACAACAGGAGCGCCCGGGATGGTACCGCCGTGGCACATTTTACAGCTGGCTTCGAAAACGGCCTTGCCGTCCACTTTGGCGGAAGAGGCATCTGCCGGTTTTTCTTCCGGTTTGGCTTCAGCAGGAGCAGCGTCTTTTACTTCCGAAGCGGCTTTGGCGGCAGCATCTTCTACTTTGCTTGCTGCTTTTTGAACAGCAGGGGCAACGGTATCAACTGCAGAAGCGGCAGCATCTTTAATATCGGAAGCAACGGCAGTAGCCGCTTCCTTAGTTTCCTGTTTGGCTTCTTGGGAACAAGCCGACAAAGCGGCCATCATCATCGCAGCAATTAGTAGTTTGTTCATGTTCTATCTTTCTTAAATTTTTTAGTTAAGGTACTGTTTTATAAAACAGCTGGAAAAATTCTAACACACATCATTTTCATGTTCCCGCCGATGTAGTGGGTTGTAGTAACAAATATTGGCATAAGTCATGTTTTGTTCTGAAAAAAGGCAGAAAATGTTGACACCCGCACAGCCATTCCTATATATATAGCCTCCGGCTTATTGGGCGGTTTGAATCTTGTTTGCCATGCCTTTAAATCCGCCCAAATCCTGCCCAATTGCAAAATCCCGGCTTTAAAAGCCGGCTTTTTATGGGCGCGCCATTTCATCCCAACTCATGCTCAAACCAATCAATCCCTATTTTCTTTCATGCAAAAAGGTCGTCTGAAACTCTACATCAGGTTTCAGACGACCTTTTTATAGTGGATTAACTTTAAACCGGTACGGCGTTGCCTCGCCTTGCCGTACTATCTGTACTGTCTGCGGCTTCGTCGCCTTGTCCTGATTTAAATTTAATCCACTATACCTTATCCGCCAGCTTCAAAACATCTTTTTCATGGCTTTCTGAATAAGGTCGAGTTGTTTTTTATATTCGCGGCAATGGGGGCATATCAGCAGGTGGCTGCCCAGAAAAACGCGTTCGGGAACGGTCAGGCGGGTTTCGTCCTGTTTTTTGGAGAGCAGGTAGGCGGTTTTGCGGCATTTGTTCATCGTGTTTTCCTAACGGGCTTAACCGGCATGTTCTGCATTGCCGAACCATTTGATTTGCAGGCATTGGCGCAGGGTTTCGCGGGCGCGGTGCATGATGGTGTGGTAGTTGGACGTGCTGATGCCGCATTGCTCGCGGATTTCGTCGGACGAGAAGCCGAGGATTTCCTTCATGGTAAACACGCGGGCGGTGTTTTCGGGCATTTGGTAGAGGCAGGTTTGCAGGATTTCACGAAACTCTTTGTTATCCAACGTTTTTTCGGGAGAGGCCCAAGTTTGCGGATGGCCGTCCGCCGTCCAATGTCCGTCTGATGCAAACCGTTCTTCAAAGATTTCGTCCAACATTTCTTCCGCAGGCGTGGCGAATACTTCGCGCTGCCGTCTGATTTGGCGCAGGCAGTCGATAATTTTGTTTTTCAAAATGGCAAAAAACCAGCTGCCCACTTGTGCTTCTCCTTTAAAATCTTCGGCAGCGCGGTAGGCGGAAAGCATGGTTTCCTGCACAAGGTCTTCCGCCAAATCGGGGCGGTCGGGCAATTGGATGCGGGCAAAACGCAGGAGCAGCTTGCGGGATTCGGCAAGCTCGGCGTCAGTCAATTCGGGGAAGGGCATAATGTATTATTATCGAATGAATAGGTACGGATTTTACGCCGATATAGGGAAGGCGTGTGATGAAACAGACGGACGCACAGACTCTGCCTTTCAGACGACCTTATACATTTCTTAACCGTCCAGCGTAAAAAGACGTACAAAAACCAAGCTGCCGCAATCGAATCATTTATAATTTCATGAAAATAAAAACAAGGATTTCACACCATGGCAAAAAAATTCCCCATCTTCCCTAAAGCGCCGGAGCGCATCTGCTGGGGTTGCGACAAATATTGTAAAGAAGATGATTTACAGTGCGGCAACGGCTGCGAGCGCATCCAGCACCCCATCGAATTGGACGGGCGCGAGTGGTATAAAAAAGGCGACTGGAGCAATTTGTTGAGCGAAGAGCAGCAAATCGAACTGGGCTTGAAAGAAGCGCCCAAACCCGCTAAGCCGCATATCAAACTGCCGTTGCGGAACAAAACGGCTTAATCCCGCCAAGCTTAAGGGGTCGTCTGAAAACCGAAGGGGCGCAATCATGCGCCCTTATCTTTATTTCAACGATGCCCCAAGAAATTGACCCCACCCGCGCCAAACCGCCGCTGCCCATCTCCCTAGCAAACATACTTAACTTTAAATATGGTATGTCATCAAATTCCGTCATTCCCGCCCCCGCCTACGCGAGGGCAGGCTACGGCGGGAATCCATTTTTGAAATTCAGAAACTGTTTTCCAAATCAAGATTTCTAAAGTTTTACGATGGATTCCCGCCTGTGCGGGAATGACGGCAACAGAAACGACAAAGGTTCAAACCTCCAATCCCGATGTGGATTGCCTTAAGAAAAGGTCGTCTGAAAACGCCAAAATATGCTTTTCAGATGACCTTTCCCATCTCTCCCGAACCCGTCCGCGAAAAATGCTAAAATAACCAATTCATAAGCAAATCCACCTTTTCAGACGACCTCGATGCTCACCGATTTAGAAAAAAACGCCATCCGCGACCATTACCAAAATATCGGCAAAAACCTGCCCGGTTTCCGTCCGCGCGCTTCGCAGCGGGAAATGATTGCGGCGGTTGCCAACGCTTTTTCGCGGACGTTGACGCGCGAAGAAGGCGGCGAGCCGCCCAAGCGCGAGGGCGAGAGCATTGCCGTAATCGAAGGGCCGACCGGCGTGGGCAAATCGCTTGCCTACCTGCTGGCGGGCGGCATTATGGCGCAGACGCGCGGCAAGCGGTTGATTGTGAGCAGCGCGACGGTTGCCCTGCAGGAGCAGTTGGTTGACCGCGACCTGCCGTTTCTGGTCGAAAAAAGCGGTTTGGAACTGACCTTCGCGCTTGCCAAAGGGCGCGGCCGCTATCTCTGCCCCTACAAACTCTACCAGCTGACGCAAAGCAACGCCCAGCAAAACCTGCTCGGTTTCGAAGCCCCCGCCGTCTTGTGGGACAGCAAACCCAAGCCCGAAGAATTGAAGCTGCTGCGCGACATCGCCGACGAATTTTCCGCCCGTCGGTTCAACGGCGACCGCGACACTTGGCCGGAAAAAATCGACGACACCATCTGGATGAAGGTGAACAACGACAACTACGGCTGCCTCAAAACCGCCTGTCCCAACCGACCGGAATGCCCGTTTTACCTTGCCCGCGACACGCTGGAGACCGTCGATGTCGTCGTAACCAACCACGATTTGCTGATGGTCGACATCAGCATGGGCGGCGGCGTGATTTTGCCCGACCCTGAAAACAGCTTCTACTGCATCGACGAAGCGCACCACCTGCCCAAAAAAGCACTCAGCCAGTTTGCCGCCGAGCATTCGTGGAACCAAGCGGTGTGGGCGTTGGAAAAACTGCCGCAGGTTACCGGCAAAATTGCCGCACTCACCGACAAAGGCGAGTTGGCGAACCTTGCCGACGAAGCCGCCGCCGCGCTGCTCGAAAGCCTGCACGAATGGCAGTTCCACCTCGCCGAAGAGCCGTCTTTGAGCTTGGGGTCGTCTGAAAACGACAGACGGACAAACAGCGAACCGACTTGGCTATGGGAAGACGGCAAAATCCCCGAAGGCCTCGAAACCACCGTTTCCAACACCGCCATCGCCGCCCGCAGCCTCTACAAACACATCAACAGCCTCAACGACGCCCTGTCCGCCGCCCGCCGCGACAAAGACCAAAACAGCGCGCAAATCGACCGCCTGAGTACCGAATTCGGCGTATTCCGCGCCCGTATCGAACAAATCACCGCTACATGGGACTTGCTCTCCACCGTCCCCCTCGAGGGCGAAGAACCGCTGGCGAAATGGATAACCCGCCGCGCCGACGACAAAAACGACTACATTTTCAACGCCAGCCCCATCAGCAGCGCGTCCCATCTCGCCAACAGCCTGTGGCGGCGCGCGGCAGGCGCAGTGCTGACCTCCGCCACCCTGCAATCCTTGGGCAGCTTCAACCTGATCCTGCGCCAAACCGGACTGCAATGGCTGCCCGAAACCACCACCCTCGCCCTAGAAAGCCCGTTTGATTTCGACGCGCAAGGCGAACTCTACATCCCACCCGTACACGCCAGCCCCAAAGACCCCGCCGCGCACACCGCCGCCATCGTCGAATGGCTGCCCAAGCTCATTTCGCCCACCGAAGCCATCGGCACGCTCGTCCTGTTTTCCTCGCGCAAACAAATGCAGGATGTCGCCCTGCGCCTGCCCGAAGACTACCTGCCGCTCTTGCTCGTACAAGGCGAATTGCCCAAAGCCGTCCTCCTGCAAAAACACCACCAAGCCATAGAAGAAGGCAAAGCCAGCATCATCTTCGGACTCGACAGCTTCGCCGAAGGACTCGACCTGCCCGGCACCGCCTGCGTGCAAGTCATCATCGCCAAACTCCCCTTCGCCATGCCCGACAACCCTATCGAAAAAACCCAAAACCGCTGGATAGAACAGCGCGGCGGCAACCCCTTTATCGAAATCACCGTCCCCGAAGCCGGCATCAAACTCATCCAAGCCGTCGGCCGCCTCATCCGCACCGAACAAGACTACGGCCGCGTGACCATCCTCGACAACCGCGTCAAAACGCAGCGGTACGGCCAACAATTACTAGCCAGCCTGCCGCCGTTTAAAAGGATAGGTTGAAATCCATAAATAAAAAGGTCGTCTGAAACCAGATTTCCAATTTCAGACGACCTTTTTCAAACCCGTATCCGTCAATAAAGTTCTAACGGCACGTCCAACAATGCCTGCGCGTTTTCAATCTGCGCGGCGCAGGCGTAAACCTGCGGCAGGACGTGGGCGCAATAGACGCGGGCGTTGTGTTGCTGCGCGGCGTAGAAACTGCTGCCGAAGCCGTCGGCGTCGTCCTTTTGGGCGGCTTCGGCGGCAAGGTAGGCGCGGGCGAGCCCGATGGCGCCGAACGTCAGCCCCATTTGTTGCAGGTAGGCGTTGGACGCGGCGGCGGCGAGGGCGGGACGGTCGGCGTATCCGACCATGCGGGCGATGCTTTGTTCCGCCGTTTCAATGGCTTGCGCCAGTTGCTGCGCGGCGGCAGGTTCGGCGGCGGCGAGTTTGTCCGCCAGCTCTTTTCCTTCGGCGAGCAGCTTCAAAGGCAGCGCGCCGTTTTTGCTGGTGGTTTTGCGCCCTGCCAAATCGGCGGCCTGTATGCCGTTGGTGCCTTCGTAAATCGGCGTAATCCGCACGTCGCGCAGGTATTGCGCCACGCCGCTTTCTTCGACGTAACCCGCGCCGCCGTAAATCTGGACGGCGAGGTTGGTCAGGACGACGCCGTTGTCGGTCGGCCAGGCTTTGACGATGGGAATCAGGAAATCCAGTTCGCGCTCCGCTTCTTTGCGCAATACGTTGTCGGGGCAGGCGGCGGCAAAATCGGTCAGGGCGGCGGCGCGCAGATAGAGGGCGCGTTGGGCGGCGAGCGTTGCCTTTTGTATCAACAACATACGGCGCACGTCGGGATGGCGGATAATCGCCACGTCGTCTGAACCGTCCGCCTCGTCGCGTCCCTGCACGCGCTCTTTCGCATAGGCGAGCGCGTTTTGGTAGGCGCGTTCGGCGACGGCGTGGCCTTCGATGCCGACGTTCAGCCGCGCGGTTTTCATCATGGTAAACATATACGCCAAACCCTTGCCCGCCCTGCCGACCAGATAACCTTCGGCGTTGTCGAACTCCATCGTACAGGTCGGGCTGGCGTGTATGCCGAGCTTGTGTTCGATGCCGATGGCGCGCACGCCGTTGCGTCCGCCCAAGCTGCCGTCTGCGTTCACCAAATATTTCGGCACGATAAACATCGACACGCCCTGCACGCCCGGCGCGGCATCGGGCAGGCGCGCGAGCACCAGATGGACGATGTTTTCCGTCATTTCCTGATCGCCCCAAGTGATGAAGATTTTCTGACCGCTGAGGGCATACGCACCGTTTTCTTTCGGCACGGCGCGGGTGGCGATGTGGTTCAAATCCGAACCCGCCTGCGGTTCGCTCAAATTCATCGTTCCCGCCCATTCGCCGCTGCACATTTTCGGCAGGTAGGTCTGTTTCTGCTCCTCGCTGCCGTGTTTGAACAGCGCGTCCACCGCCCCCAGCGTCAGCATCGGCATCAGCGACAGGGCGAGGTTGGCGGCGCACCACATCTCTTCACACGCCGCCGACACGACCGCCGGCAGCCCCTGCCCGCCAAATTCCGCCGGCGCGCGCAAACCCGCCCAACCCGCTTCGCAGAAATCATAGTAGGCACGCGCCAAATCGGGATGGGTCGTAATCAGGTCGTCTGAAAAACCCGCGCCGTGCAAATCGCCAGTGCGGTTGGTGTCCGCCCATTGCTCCGAGGCAAACCGCGCCGCTTCGTCCAGCACTGCATCCACCGTTTCCGCATCCAAACCTTCTGCATGGGGCAGTTGCAGGATTTCGTCCAACCTGCCGTGCACGCGGATGCCGAAACGCAATTCGTTTACAGGGGCCGTGTAGCTCATGGAATCTCTCCGAAGTGAATGATTTGAAATGGATTTGGGATAAATTGGTATAGTTATACTAATCCTAAACCACAGGTTTGCAAAGCGCAGGTTTTCAGACGACCTCGGGCAAAATAAAAGGCTATCCTTCTATTTTTAAACAAATTATTTCAAATCAGGCAGCATGGGCGGAGCGCAGCAGGTTTGAGCGCGGTCAAAGTCGTCAAAGGTCGTCTGAAAAGGCGGTTTCAATGAAATGAGAAGGGGAGGGCAAGTTTTTCAGACGACCTTTTGTCCGTCTTTATCAACAAGAATCTGCTAAAATCGTCCGTTTCCCACTTCAACCTGACAGCAGCAATACATGAATATCTTTTACGAAGAGTCCGGCCAATTCAAAGTCGCCGCCATCGTCCAAAAAAACGACGCCACCTACCAAGTCGATACCCAACACGGCAAGCGCACCAAAGTGAAGGCGAACAACGTCTTTGCCGAGTTCGACGGCGATATGGCGGCGTTTTTGGAGAACGCGCAGGCGCAGGCGGCGGACATCGACACCGATTTATTGTGGGAAGTATGCGGCGAAGAAGAATTTTCCGCCGAGGCGATTGCCGAAGAATATTACGGCCATGCGCCGACCAAAACCGAGCTGGCGGCGACCTTGATTGCGCTTTACGCCGCGCCGATGTATTTCTACAAAAAAGCCAAAGGCGTGTTCAAAGCCGCGCCCGAAGAAACTTTGAAACAGGCGCTTGCCGCCATCGAACGCAAAAAACAACAAGACGCGCAAATCGACGCTTGGGCGGAAGCCTTGAAACGCGGCGAGATGCCGTCTGAAATCGCGGCGGATTTGAAAACCATTCTGCACGCGCCCGACAAGCAGTCGCTAACCTACAAAGCCTTTACCAAAGCCGCCGACGCGCTGAAAACCTCCGCCTACGAATTGGCGAAAAAAACAGGCGGCATTACGTCCATTCCCCAATATCTGCAAGACAGTTTTGAAATCAAATACTTCCCCAACGGAACAGGCTTTCCCGACCTCCCCTTACCTGAAATGCCCGACCTGCCCAAGGCCGATGTTACCGCCTTTTCCATCGACGACGAATCAACCACCGAAGTGGACGACGCTTTAAGCCTGACAGATTTGGGCAACGGCACGAAGCGCGTCGGCATCCATATCGCCGCGCCGTCGCTCGCCATTAAACAAGGCGACAAAATGGAAAAAAACATCATGGACCGCTTGAGCACGGTCTATTTCCCCGGCGGAAAAATCACCATGCTGCCCGAAAACTGGATTGCCGCGTTCAGCCTTGATGCGGGCGCGTACCGTCCTGCCGTCAGCATTTATTTCGATGTGGACAGCGAATTCAACGTCGGTGAGCCGACCTGCAAAATCGAAGCCGTCAACATCGCCGAAAACCTGCGCATCCAAGCCATCGAGCCGCATTTCAACGCCGAAACCGGCTTGGACGAAGCCGGTGAAATGATGTTCACCCACCATCAAGACCTGATTTGGTTGCACCAATTCGCCGTCGCCCTGCAAAAAGCACGCGGCAAATACGAACCCGACCGCGCGCCGCAATACGATTACAGCATTGAATTGGATGAAGAAGGCAAAGTCTCCGTCGTCCGCCGCGAACGTGGTTCGCCCATCGATATGCTGGTCAGCGAAATGATGATTTTGGCTAACAGCACTTGGGCGCAGATGCTCCATGACAACGACCTGCCCGGCCTCTTCCGCGTGCAACCCGCCGGAAAAGTGCGCATGAGCACCAAATCCGAGCCGCACATCGGCATGGGCGTGCAACATTACGGCTGGTTTACCTCGCCGCTGCGCCGCGCCGCCGACTACATCAACCAAAAACAACTCCTCAGCCTGATAGACGACACCGCCGAGCCGCTCTTCCGGCAAAGCGATGCCGAACTCTTCGCCGCCCTGCGCGATTTCGACACCGCCTACGCTGCCTACGCCGACTTCCAACGGCAGATGGAAGCCTATTGGAGCCTCGTGTACCTGCAACAGCAAGGCACAAGCGAGCTGACCGCAACCATCCTCAAAGAAGACCTCGTCCGCATTGAAGGCCTGCCGCTGGTAACCCGCGCCACCGGCATCCCCTTCGACGCGCTGCCCAAATCGCAAGTTCTGCTCAAAATCACCGAACTCGACCCCGAAAAGCAGTTTATCGCGTTGAATTATGTGAAAGCCGTCGCACCTGCGGTTGCGTAAGGAGAGGTATATAAAACATCGTCTGAAATCCGACGTAAGAAATCGTTACGTTGTTTACACCACAGGTTGAGAAAAATAAACCTGCAAGACCTCAAACGGTGTCGCCGTTCAAACTACGGTGTAAACGACGCGGCGATTTCCTATATACCGCCAGGTGGATTGTGTTGTGTACCGTTTAGCGTTGTCATTGTATAAATTCCGCTTTGTTGCACATCTTTATGCAATAAATCTCACGAAGTCCAAGCACCATGTGAGCCATTATCAATATTTTTATAACGAGCATTTGTTTCTTCTGTTCGCGGTAACAGTTTGATTTATAGTTCGGTAATATTTTTTGTATAACAAATCAGGTAGTCATGATTTTCCGGAAAATATTTGCATCATTTTAGGGCTGAATTTCTTTTCCCAAATGATTTGTTCTACAAAGTTCTCCGCCCGCAAACACTTCATCACACAACAGTTTCAACTGCGCCTGTTCGTTGTCGTCAATGCTGATAAAAATCACGCCGTCTTCGCGCAGCAGGGTTTTTGCCAGATGCAGGCGCGGCAGCATCATGGAGAGCCAGTTGCTGTGGTAATGGCCGCTGTCTTTGCCGTTTTTGCGCCACGCGCCTTGGAATACGCCGTCGCGCTTCAGGTAGCCCGCGTCGTCGGTATCGCCCACGCGGCGGGCGTATTCTTCGCGGCTTTCGGAGAATTTGTCGGGATAAATAAAGGAATCGTTTCCGGTGTTGTAGGGCGGGTCGATGTAAATCATCTTCACGCTGCCGGCGTAGGATTTTTGCAGGATTTTCAGTGCTTCGAGGTTTTCGGCTTCGATAAACACGTTTTGCGTACCGTCGAAATCTGCGGATTCTTCTTTGCAGGGAACGAGGGTACGGGAAGTGGGGCTTTGGAGATTGAGATAGGCGGCGGTTTTGCCCGCCCAATCCAGTTGGTAACGTTCGCCCGCGCCGGCAAGGTTTTCTGCGCCGAGGACGAGTTTGAGTTTCTCAAAGTCGATTTGGCCTTCGCAAAAGACTTCGGGAAAGAGTTGTTTGAGTTTTAATATATTGTTTTGTTTGAAATTATTTTCTAAATCGTGTATAATTTCGGTTCGGTTCGGTTCGGTTCGGTTCGGTTGCCATTTTTTCGCCTTTGCAATAGGGGTCGGAAGATAAGTTATTTTACTGGGATTGGCTAAGATACTGAAGCGGTATTAATAGGTCGTCTGAAAACCTTTTATGGGGTTTTCAGACGACCTTTTTGATTGTCAGTCCGCCGTGCAGATTTCTATGATTTCTTCGCCGTATTGGTCCAACCATTCCCCGCTCACGCCCTCTATTTTAGAAAGTGCCGTCAAAGTTTGCGGTCGGGCTTTGGCGATGGCGCGTAAAGTCTGTTTTTTGGCGACGGCGTGCATCTCTCCGCCTTCATATCGGGCGGTATCAAGACACCATTGGAACAGGCGGCGGGCGAGCTGGCGTTCTGCCTGTTTCGGCTCGGAAAGTCCGTCTGCGTAAGGGCGGCAGATGTCGAGTATTGCCTGCCCGTATTGGGCAATTCTTTCGCTGCCTATGCCGTAGATACCGAGCAGGTCGGCTTCTTCGGCGGGCGTGAAGACGACAAGGTCGGTCAGGCTGATGTTGGAAAGGATTTTGCCCAAGGCGCATTGTTCGGCGGCTGCCTGCTCGGCACGCCAGGTTTCAAGCTTTTGCTGTAATTGCTGTTCGCGCTTGGTTTGGGGGGTAAATAGGGGTTCTTCGTTGCCCGCTTGCCCGCTTTGGTTTTCGGCTGCGTTCTCGCAGACCTTGAGGATGTCGATGCCGAATTTGTTGATTTTCGCCTCACCCAAACCGTAAATTTGGTGCAAATCTTCCAGCGTTTGCGGCATTTTTTCGACGATGTCGCGCAGGGTTTTGTCGCCGCAGACAACGTAGGCGGGAACTTCCTCGGCATGGGCGCGCTGCTGCCGCCAATGCCGCAATGCCTGCCATAGGCGTTCTTCGCGTTCGGTACGCAGCCAGTTGTCTTTGGGCTTTTGAGTGGCGGCTTTTTCGCGGCGCAATGGGCGCAACATGACTTCGGTTTCGCCTTTGAGGACTTTTTTTGCGGCTTCAGTCAGTTGCAATGCCTGATATTGGGCGACGTTGACGGTGAGGTAGCCGAGGCTGATGCACTGGCGGATGACGCTGCGCCATTCTTTGTCGGTTTGCCCGCTGCCGATACCGAAGGTGGAGAGTTTGTCGTGGCCGTTGCGCCGTATCCAGTCGTCGCTTTTACCGCGCAGAAGGTTGGTGATATAGCCGGCGGCAAAGCGTTGTCCGGCGCGATACACGCAACTGAGGAGCTTTTGTACGAGGACGGTACCGTCGAAGCGTACGGGCGGATGCAGGCAGTTGTCGCAATGGCCGCAAGGGGCGGATTCTTCGCCGAAATGTTTGAGCAGGAGTACGCGGCGGCAGGCGGCGGTTTCGCAGACGGAAAGCATGGCATCGAGCTTCTGCATTTCGATTTGTTTCTGCACTTCGTCGCTGTTGCCTTCGGCGATGCGTTCGCGCAGCAATACCCAGTCGTTCAACCCGTAACACAGCCAACTCACGGCAGGCAGCCCGTCCCGCCCGGCGCGGCCGGATTCTTGGTAGAAATGTTCGACGCTTTGGGGCATATCGAGATGGGCGACGAAGCGCACGTCCGGTTTGTCTATGCCCATACCGAAGGCAACGGTGGCGACGACGATAATGTTGTCTTCGCGGGTAAAACGGCGTTGGTTTGCTTCGCGCACTTCCATGCTCAAGCCGGCATGGTAGGGAATCGCGTCCAATCCGTTTTCACAGAGGAATTGGGCGATGTCTTCGACTTTTTTGCGGCTGAGGCAATAGACGATGCCGCTTTGCCCTTCCATTTCTTTGCGGATGAAGTCGAGAAGCTGCTTTTTGCCGTTGTTTTTTTCGATAACCTGATAATAGATATTCGGGCGGTCAAAGCTGGAGATGAATTCGGGCGCGTCTTCCAGATGGAGGAAATGTTTGATGTCGGCGCGGGTCGCCGCATCGGCGGTCGCGGTCAGGGCAATGCGCGGCACTTGCGGATAGCGTTCGGCAAGCAGCCCTAATTGCTGGTATTCGGGGCGGAAATCGTGCCCCCATTGGCTGACGCAATGCGCTTCGTCTATGGCGAAAAGGCTGATGGTTTGCTGATCGAGAAAACGCAGGAAACGGTCGGTAACGAGCCGCTCCGGTGCGACGTAGAGCAGTTTCAGACGACCTTGGGCGAGTTTGTCCGCCACTTCGCGGGCTTCTTCCACCGTTGTACTGCTGTTGACCGCTGCTGCTTCTATGCCTGCGGCGTGCAGGCTCGCCACTTGGTCGTTCATCAGGGCGATCAGCGGCGAAACGACGATGGCGACACCTTCGCGCATCAGCGCGGGAATTTGGTAACACAACGACTTGCCCCCGCCCGTCGGCATCAATACCAACAGGCTTCCGCCGCCTGCCAATGTATTGACGACAGCCTCCTGCTTGCCGCGAAATTCGGGATAGCCGAATACTTCGTGCAAAATCTGTTGGGCGGAAGGCTGGGGCATGATGGTTCCGTAGGGAGGGAAAAGCGTTATTTTAGCGGTTTTAGACACTGCCTGCATGGGGGATATTTGAGTTATCCACATGGGGTCGTCTGAAAACGGATTATGCTTGGTTGGGTATCGCAGATTGATTTTTGATTGAGACAAGATGGCGGAACTGCCGACAATACGGATATGGGAAACTGGTTTACCCAATGCATTACCGTTCTCTTTAATCTCCGGCAAAGCGGCGGCGTACTGGTTTCAAGTCAATCGGCTAGAAAACCTGTTTTCAGACGACCTTTTCATTTTTTGGCGGTTTTAAGACTTTGCAAAGCCGATTTACTGCCCCGCCGTCTTCGCGCATAATACGGCAGTCTAATAATTTATCCTAAGCAACCAAAACTTATGAACATCAAACACTTTTCCCTTATTTCGACTTTATCGGCAGCCCTGCTTCTGAGCGCCTGTCAAACGACTACGACCACAAGCGGCGGCGTCAGCGGCAACTGGGACAACATCGGCACGATTTCCGACGGCAATATCAAAGTGGCGATTGATAAAAACAGCATCAAGAAAAACGGTACTTTGGTCACTTTCCGCGATAGAAAAACCGTGTCGAAGATGAAAGAGGAGCGCTTCGTCAACACGCCTGCCTACAAAACCGCCATCGGCGACTGGGAGATCCATTGCACCAACAAAACCTACCGCCTGACGGCCTTGCAACTCCTCGACGAACACGGCAAAGAAATTTCCAAACACAGCTACACCGCGACAAATATCCGCCCCATGAGCGTGATGAACGGTACGATTACCGAAAAACAATTCGAAGCCGTATGCGGCGGTAAGCTCTAATACTCAACTTATCTACATACTTATCCACAAGATAGTCAAATCAAAAGGTCGTCTGAAAACCATGAATATGGGGATTCAGACGACCTTTTTTGGTTTTTTCGGGAAAGTTATATTCAGGATTATCCACATTTTATTGAAGTCGCGGTTTATCGGTTCAAACCATAATTTCTGCTCATCTCATCCATCCGATTTCTAACGCAAGCGAACACCTGTTTCCCCATCAATAATCTGACTCGGCGACTTTTGTTTGCCGATTAAACCGCCGACTACCCATACATTCCTTCCAAACTGTCTTCTCACTTCCCGCTCCGTTCTACACGCGCGTTTGCCTGCGCGGTTGCATGAAGTCGAGACCAAAGGCGTTTTCAAAGCCTGACACAAGCGGCGCGCACCTGCATGGGCAGGAACCCTGACCGCCAGTTTGCTGCGTCCTTTTCCGCGTAATGCGGGCAAAACGTCAGCAGCCGCAGGAAGCAGAAAGGTTTTGGGCGCAGGCCATTCGTTTCTGAGCATGGTTTGAATGTTTTCAGACGACCTTTTGAGCAAGGGCTGTAATTGCTCCAATTGGTTGCCAATAACAATCATGCCTTTATATTGCGGTCTTTTTTTCAGATGAATCAGTCGGTTGAGTGCTTTAGGCAAGGTTGGGATACAGCCTATGCCGTAGCAGGACTCGGTAGGATAGGCGACCAAGCCGCCTTTTTTAAGATGGGATCGCAGCTTGCGAAGCGTCGAAGCTGAAAGGATTCTGGGGAATAACATGATAGGGAAGGTCGTCTGAAACACAATCACGTTTTCAGACGACCTGTTTCTTTGATTAACGGTTGATTGCTTTGTCGGCAATGTCTTTACGGTATTGCATGCCGTCGAAGCTAATTTTTTCCAATGCGCTATACGCCTTGGCTTTGGCTTGAGCCACATCGTCGCCCAATCCTACGACACACAATACGCGGCCGCCGTTGGTCAATACGTCGCCTTCCTCGTTTGCCGTTGTGCCCGCATGGAAAACTTTGCCGATTTGGTTGGCTGCATCCAGACCGGAAATAACATCGCCTTTTTTGGGCGTTTCGGGGTAATTTTGCGCCGCCAGCACCACGCCTACGGCAGTTTGCGGATTCCATTCTGCGGTTACGTTATCGAGTTTGCCATCTATTGCCGCTTCGACCAAATCCGCCAAGTCGCTGTTCAGACGACTCATAATCGGCTGGGTTTCTGGATCACCAAAACGGCAGTTAAACTCAATCGTATAGGGTGCGCCGCTTTGATCAATCATCAAACCTGCGTACAGAAAGCCGGTAAACTCATGCCCTTCCACTTTCATTCCCGCTACGGTCGGCAAAATAATCTCGTTCATCGCGCGCTCGTACACGGCGGGCGTTACCACAGGCGCGGGACTGTACGCGCCCATGCCGCCCGTATTCGGGCCTTTGTCGCCGTCTAAAAGACGCTTGTGGTCTTGGCTGGTCGCCATAGGCAATACATAATTGCCATCAACCATGACGATAAAGCTGGCTTCTTCGCCTTGCAGGAAATCTTCAATCACAACACGCGCGCCGGCATTACCCATTTTGTTGCCCAGCAGCATATCGTCAATCGCAGCATGAGTTTCATCTAAAGTCATCGCCACAATCACGCCTTTACCTGCCGCCAAACCATCGGCTTTGATGACGATGGGCGCACCTTTCTGATTGACGTAATCGTGTGCAGCATCGGCGTTTTCAAAGGTTTGATATTGCGCGGTCGGAATGTTGTATTTCGCCATAAATGCTTTGGCAAAATCTTTGGAACTTTCCAACTGCGCCGCATATTGTGTCGGACCAAATATTTTCAGTCCTGCGGCACGGAAATCATCCACAATACCCGCTGCCAAAGGCACTTCAGGACCAACTACGGTAAAAGCAATATTTTCTTTGCGGCAGAATTCAATCAAATCCTGATGCGCAGCCAAGGCGATGTTTTGGAGCTTGGATTCAATCGCCGTACCGGCATTACCGGGCGCAACAAATACTGTTTCCACTTTGGGCGACTGCGCCAATTTCCAAGCCAGCGCGTGTTCGCGACCGCCATTACCGATAACCAGCAGTTTCATGCCATCTCCTTGACAAATATGTACTTTTAACGAAAACTCGACACAAGGGGACTATTGTCCCATTCGAAGAAATTTTGGTGGAATCAAACAATAGACCACTTCATTCCACTCTGAAACCTATTCAACTTATCCACAAAATTAAAAAAGGACAAGCAACCATGCAAAAACGTATTGATGAAATCCAAAGCAAATACCGCGAATGGTGTCATTTGCTACCGCAATTGGAAGAAGACCTAAAACGCTGGAAACATGCCGTCGCTTTGATTCGCGATATCGATAATTTCTATACCCACGAATATCAGGCGTGTCATCAGGCTATTGAAGATGGGGCAGAACTGGATTTGCGCACGGAAGGCGAATACAGCATTATGAGTGAAGATGCGTTATGGAACGCGCTGGGCGAATTCCATCAATTAGCCTGGCTATATTTACGCTCCAGCGTCGATGCCTTGGACAGATATACGAAAGAAGATTAATGTGCGAAGAGGTCGTCTGAAAACCCTAAGATGTGGATTTTCAGACGACCTTTTCATTCAAAAGGCTTTTCCGTATTTACTTCGATCTGACGTGTATTCTTCCAAGCCGCAACACAGGTCTCATAATTAGCCAACGACAAACTTACCGTCAATCGGCAATCCAACTGCAAATCCTGCTCTAATATATCCGCCTGATATTGTTTAGCGATGCGTATCGCTTCATTCAAAAACGGATATTCACATTTCAGCCAAACAGTTTTTTCAATATTCTTTTCAACCACTTCTGCAACCGCCAACGCCTGAGCCGTTGCCTCTTTGTATGCATGAATCAGACCGGGAACACCCAATAAAGTACCGCCGAAATAGCGCACGACAACGACCAAAACATCGGTTACACCCACCGAATCAATCTGTCCCAAAATCGGTCGCCCAGCACTTCCTGACGGCTCTCCATCATCGTTGGCGCGAAATTGAATGCCATCCACACCCAAACGATAGGCATAGCACCAGTGTCGCGCTTTATGATGTTCTTCCTTTAACGGATCGAGATATTTTTTCACATCAGCCAAAGTCCGAATCGGATAGGCAAATGCAATAAAACGGCTGCCTTTATCTTTAAACTCAGCCTGCGTCGGGGAAGTAATGGTGTTATAAGTCGTAATCATGCTGAAATGTTTTCAGACGACCTCATAAATAACAAGGTCGTCTGAACGTTTCACGTGAAACATCAATTTTTCAATGCTTCTGTTAATTGCGGGACAATTTCGAATAAATCGCCAACTAATCCATAATCGGCCACATTGAAAATCGGCGCATCCGCATCTTTGTTGATTGCAACAATCACTTTGCTGTCTTGCATACCGGCAACGTGTTGAATCGCACCTGAAATACCGATTGCAAAATAGAGCTGCGGCGCAACCACTTTGCCGGTTTGTCCGACTTGTACGTCATTCGGCGCATATTCGGCATCAACTGCCGCACGGGATGCACCGATTGCCGCACCTAAAACATCCGCCAACGGTGTCAGCACTTCATTGAATTTTTCCGCACTACCCAACGCGCGACCACCTGAGACAATGACTTTTGCCTGAGTTAATTCAGGACGATCGGAGTGGGAAAGCTGGCGGTTCACAAAACGACTCAGGTTTTGAGCAGGGGTTGTTTCAACATTAACTGCCTCAGCATTCCCACCTTGCGCCGATGCTGCGTCAAAAGCCGTTGCACGGAAGGTCAGCACCAATTTTTCTGAATCGGCTTGCACGGTTTCAAATGCATTACCTGCATAAATGGGGCGTACAAAAGTCGTGTTATCCACAATCTCAGTCAAATCAGAAATTTGCGGTACGTCCAATAAGGCCGCTACGCGAGGCAAAAGGTTTTTACCGAATGTGGTTGCCGTTGCTGCAACATAGCGGTAATCCGCTGTCAATTTGACAACCAGCGGAGCCAGTTCTTCAGCCAAACCTTCGGCATAATGGGCAGCATCCGCAACCAAAACTTTTTCCACACCCGCTACTTGCTTTGCGGATTCCACTACGGCCGATGCACCGCTTCCGGCAACCAATAAATCGACTTTGCCCAGTTTGGCGGCAGCAGTAACAGCATGCAAAGTGGCAGGATTCAACTGTTTGTTGTCGTGTTCGGCAATAATCAATACGCTCATTTCAGTCTCCTCAAATCACTTTGGCTTCGTTTTTCAATTTTTCAACCAATTCGGCAACGCTTGCCACTTTTACGCCTGCTTGACGCGCTTTAGGTTCGGCGAATTTCACCGTTTTCAGACGAGATGAAATATCGGCAACCAAATCGGCAGGCACCAGTTTTTCCAAAGGTTTTTTCTTTGCCGCCATAATATTGGGGAGTTTGACAAAGCGCGGTTCGTTCAGACGCAAATCTGCGCTGATAACCGCAGGCAGTTTCAATGCTATGGTTTCTTCGCCGCCATCGATTTCGCGCACAATCTGCACTTCGTCGCCTTCAATTTGTACTTTTGAAGCAAACGTACCTTGCGCCGCATTCAGCAAAGCTGCCAGCATTTGCGCCACTTGGTTGGCATCATCATCAATCGCTTGTTTGCCCAAAAAGAAAATTTGCGGATTTTCTTTGTCCGCAACGGCTTTCAGCAGCTTGGCAACTGCCAACGGCTCCAATTTCGCATCGGTTTCAACATGAATTGCACGGTCGGCACCCATCGCCAAAGCTGTACGCAACGTTTCTTCGCATTTTTTCTCACCCAAAGAAACCGCTACGATTTCGCTTACTTTTCCGGCTTCTTTCAGGCGGACGGCTTCTTCCACAGCGATTTCGTCAAACGGGTTCATCGACATTTTGACATTGCCGATATCCACATCCGAACCATCGGCTTTTACACGAACTTTGACGTTGTAGTCCACTACGCGCTTTACTGCGACCAGTGCTTTCATTGAACTCTCCTAAAAAGAACGTTGCTTTCACCATCCAGCGAAACCAAACCTTCTTCTCTATAAAATCAAATCCGTTTTTTCTTAAAAACGAATTCATTCAGAAATCTTTCAGATAATGATTGCCGATTATACCATTTTTAAAGTATTTACTCAGGCTGAAGGATATACATTCCTACACTCAACAAACTGGAAAATGTCATGTCGCTATATCAGTTTAAGACGACCTTTGAGCCTTCATCAGCAGCCACACAATCCATCAACGTTTGATAAACCAAATCCGCAGTCGGAATCTGCCCGATATTGCCCAAATTTTTTGCAATAGGCGAAACCTGAACGCCTGTTTTAATCGGATCAGTATTGGTATAAATGCCGACCACAGGTTTTTCCAAAGCATTTGCCAGATGCAACAAACCGGTATCCACACCAACAATTCCGACCGCGTGTTTCAGCAGATACGCCGCCTGCAATAAATTCATTTTGTCGCACACAATAGCAAACGGCAGCCCATCTGCAATTTTTTCGGCACGCGTTTTTTCAGCTTCATTTCCCCAAGGCAGGTAAATATTGCATTGCTGTTCTTCATTCAACTTTTGCAGCAATGTCCGCCAGTTTTCCATAGACCATAACTTACTGTCTCGACTAGTCGCGTGCAAAGCCGCATAATACGGCTGCTCTAAATTTTTCAGACGACCTGCTTCGGGAACAGTCAAACCGAATACCTGCGTTTCAGGCACAGCATACCCAAATACTTGGGCGAACAGCTCACGGTTGCGCCAAACGGCATTTTTACCTTTGGGTACAGCGTATGTTTTAGCATACGCAACCGCAGCCAATCCCTCGCGCGCGCTGTTTTTATCCAAACCATAAATAGAGGATTTTGCCATTTTGGCGAAACACGCGCTTTTAATCAGACCTTGACTATCCAATACAAAATCAAATGCTTCCTGCCGCAAGGCCTGTTTCAGACGACCTATTTCCTGCCAAGTTTCTGCTTGAAAAAGATGTTTGCGCCATTGCCGCCATTTCATCACATGGATTTTTTTCACAAACGGATGCAGGCGCGCAATATCCGCAAATCCAGCTTCACACAACCAATGAAGTTCCGCATCAGGAAATTGTCGCGCCAAATCTTCGATTGCGGGCAAAGTGTGAATTAAATCGCCCATACTGGACAAGCGGACAAGCAAAATTTTCATATTTAGGAAGGGTGTTTCACGTGAAACAATTTTAACTTATTGATTATTAATATATTTTTTAATTTCTTCAGCGTTTTTTAAGATAATAGCACCGGCAGAACGCATTTCCTGCCATGCCGTTTCGATGGTTTCCGGCGCAATGCCCCGACAAGCCGCTTCATTGACGATAACCTGCCAATTGCCGCCTTTGAGTAACTGCAAAACCGTTGTTTTCACACAATAATCCGTAGCCAACCCGCCGACAATGACCGTATCCGTATTTTGACAACGCAGCCATTCAATCAACCCTGTGCTCAGTTTTTCCTCGATATCGTGAAAACACGCGCCGTAAGGATGCAATTCAGGATCAACGCCTTTCCAAACGCAATAATCGTATTCCTTGGCAGAAGGCAGTCCGTCCAACAATTCATAGCCGCGCGTACCGACCATCGCATGAGCCACCCAAGTCAAATCCGCATCGGGCAAACCTGTCGGCTTTAACATATCAACAGGGTTATCCACAAGCCATTTTGCTGCCGCATGATGCGCATCTTTCGTCATCACGCGCAAATCCGCCAAAGCGGCTTGGGCATTCAACTCTTCGACAATCAAATGCCCCTCGTTCACAGGCAGCTCTTTAGGACACAAAGGCGTAAAAGTTTTTTGTGCATCAACATCAATGGAAACAATCATCTCATCATTTCAAAGCGATTAAAATGCCCTGTATTATAACAAATTACTGCCCAAAAGCGGTAAAACCGGCTGTGATAAGATAACGTTTTTCCAAAAAACTTGTCCACAATCCTCATGACTTACACCATCGTCCCCATCGCCACCGCCCACTCGCCCTACAAACAGAAATTCGGCGTCGCCCGTCAGCCCGGATTGGTTCCCGCCGCAGAGGTCTGCATCGAGCTGAATCCCGAATTTACCGCAGACAGCGTACGCGGACTGGAACACTTCGATTATGTGTGGATAAGTTTTATCTTTCACGGCGTACTGGATGAAGGCTGGGCACAAATGGTGCGCCCGCCACGGCTCGGCGGCAAACAAAAAATGGGCGTATTCGCCACACGCAGCCCCCACCGCCCCAATCACCTCGGACTATCGCTCTTAAAACTCGAACGCATCGAAACCGGCAAACCCGTCCGCCTCTATTGCAGCGGCGCAGACCTGCTGGACGGCACACCGATTATCGACATCAAACCCTACATCCCCTTTGTCGAATCCAAACCCGACGCCTCATCCGGCTTCGTCAGCGGCAAACCCGAAGAGCTTGAAGTCGTATGGCTTGAAAACATCGGCGCAGAAAATTTATCTGCCAGCACCCAAAACCTGATCAGCCAAAGCATAGCCCAAGACCCGCGCCCCGCCTATCAGAATATTCCCGAACGGATTTACGTCATGAATATTGAGGATTATGAGGTCAGGTTTCAAATTGAAGGAAACCGTGCGACGGTTATCGGGATAAGTGTCATTTAAAATTTAGTGATTGATTTCATTGAAAAAGGTCGTTTGAAAATCCTAAGATTTCGGTTTTCAGACGACCTTTTTATTCAATCGATACGGGTCTTATTCAATGAACACTTTGGATAAACCGAACCCGTAGAACCTACCACCTGACAACCCAATCAGACAACAGTCGAATGGGCATTCATTGTGTCATTCATCTCGTGGGCAAAGCCCACGCTACACGTTGCTGCAACGACAAATTGTCTCCCTTCCCGCGTCTGGCGGGGGAAGGTTAGGATGGGGGTGGCTTTGTGGGTTTAGGTAAAAGCAAATTCGTACAGCCCGTAGAGTCACCCTCTTTCTAATCCTCTCCTGCCAGACGAGAGAGGGTGCAGGTTACAAATAAAAAATAAGGTCGTCTGAAAATGTGATACCAAGTTTAATAAAACTCGTTCACTCTCGTTTTCAGACGACCTTTTCTCTTACTTATCCACAGACTGGCTTACCCAATCCGAAATCTTTTAGATTTTACCTGCGAAGTATTCCAAAGTGCGGACGAGTTGGCAGGTGTAGGACATTTCGTTGTCGTACCAAGCGACGGTTTTCACCAGTTGTTTGTCGCCTACGGTCATCACGCGGGTTTGGGTCGCGTCGAAGAGCGAGCCGTATTCGATGCCGACGACGTCGGAAGAAACGATTTGATCTTCGGTGTAGCCGTAAGATTCGTTGGCGGCGGCTTTCATCGCAGCGTTGATTTCTTCTTTGGTTACGGGGCATTCGAGGACAGAAACCAATTCGGTCAGCGAGCCGGTGGCGACGGGAACGCGTTGGGCGGAGCCGTCGAGTTTGCCGTTCAATTCGGGGATAACCAAACCGATGGCTTTGGCGGCGCCGGTGCTGTTGGGCACGATGTTGAGCGCGGCGGCGCGGGCGCGGCGCAAATCGCCTTTGCGGTGCGGCGCGTCAAGGGTGTTTTGGTCGCCGGTGTAGGCGTGGATGGTGGTCATCAGGCCTTCAACTACGCCGAATTCTTTTTGCAGGACTGCCGCCATCGGGGCGAGGCAGTTGGTGGTGCAGGAAGCGGCGGAGATGACGGTTTCGCTGCCGTCCAAAATGTCTTGGTTCACGCCATATACGACGGTTTTCACGTCATTGCCGCCGGGCGCGGAAATAACGACTTTGCGCGCACCGGCGCGGATATGGGCTTCGGCTTTGGTTTTGCTGGTAAAGAAGCCGGTACATTCGAGGACGACGTCTACGCCCAATTCGCCCCAAGGCAATTCTTCAGGATTCGGATTGGCGAAGACTTTGATTTCTTTGCCGTTCACTACGATGGCATCGTCTTTCAATTCGGCAGTACCTTGGAAGCGGCCTTGGGTGCTGTCGTATTTGAAAAGGTGCAGCAGCATATCGGCAGGGGTCAGGTCGTTGACGGCGACGACTTCGATGCCTTTGGCTTTTTCAATTTGACGCAATGCCAGACGGCCGATGCGGCCGAAACCGTTAATCGCTACTTTGATGCTCATTTTGATACTCCTGTCAGTAGGGAAAGGGATAAATTTCAATAAGGGCTATTGTATCCTGAAATAAAACTACTACCTAGAATTACACGATGCTACTTTTAAAATGTTTGATTTAAATAAAAAAACCGTGAAATAGGTCGTCTGAAAATGCAGATTGGTACGGTTTGTCTCCATATTTGGGGATAAATTTTGGTTGTTTTTAAAATTAATATGTAATTATTTAAAAAAATGATGATGGTGATGAGTGTATCCCCGTTTTGTGGATAACCTTATTACTGATTGTATAATCAAATTGTTGGATTCATTTAAAGGTTGCGTTCAAGTTTTGTTTTTTATGAGAACAAAGTCAGATAATCTGTAATCGTTTGAATTTTTCTGTGGATAAAATCGGATTTTTCCACTCGGATTACACGGGTGGATAATCTTACTGGTACAAAGGGTCGTCTGAAAAATCTATAGGTTCTGAAACGCCTACATTAGCAAATACTATTAAAAATAATGGATTATTTTTTCCTTTTTATCGTATTATCCAAACATCAAACCAATTATTGAATAAGGAGGCGGTTTATGCTGCAACGAACTTTGGCAAAATCCATCAGCGTAACCGGCGTCGGGCTGCATTCGGGCGAACGGGTCGCACTGACCCTGCACCCCGCGCCTGAAAACAGCGGGATTTCTTTCCGCCGTACCGATTTGGACGGTGAAATGGGCGAAACCATCAAACTTACGCCCTACCTCATCAACGATACGCGCCTGTCGTCCACCATCGTGACCGACAAAGGCGTGCGCGTCGGCACCATCGAACACATCATGTCCGCGCTGTCTGCCTATGGCATCGACAATGCGCTGATTGAGTTGAACGCGCCCGAAATCCCGATTATGGACGGCTCCAGCCTGCCGTTTATTTATCTTTTGCAAGATGCGGGCGTTGTCGATCAAAAGGCGCAAAAGCGGTTTTTGAAAATCCTCAAACCTGTCGAAGTCAAAGAAGCGGGCAAATGGGTGCGCTTTACGCCGTATGACGGCTTTAAAGTGACGCTGACCATCGAATTCGACCATCCGGTTTTCAACCGCAGCTCGCCCACTTTTGAAATTGATTTCGCGGGCAAGTCCTACATCGACGAAATCGCGCGCGCGCGCACCTTTGGCTTTATGCACGAAGTGGAAATGATGCGCGCTCACAATCTCGGGCTGGGCGGCAATTTGAACAACGCCATCGTGATTGACGACATGGACGTTTTGAATCCGGAAGGTTTGCGTTATCCCGACGAGTTCGTCCGCCACAAAATCCTCGATGCCATCGGCGATTTGTATATCGTCGGACACCCGATTATCGGCGCATTTGAAGGCTACAAATCCGGCCACGCCATCAACAACGCTTTATTGCGCGCGGTTTTGGCGGACGAAACCGCTTACGAATGGGTGGAATTTTCTGACAACGAGAATTTGCCTTCCGCCTTCCACGAGCTGCCGGCGGCTTGAGATAAGACAGCGTACAAAAAGGCTGTGGATAAACAATCATCCACAGCCTTTTTATTGAATAAAGGTCGTCTGAAATCTTGATTTTAAGTTTTCAGACGACCTTTCAATAAAACAAACCATCTCCCACCAATATTTCAGACATGATTATCCACATGGCTATCTAATCTATCCTTATGAAAAATAAAAAGATTATATTTTTTCTCAAATTTTATACACATTTTATCCATAGCTTTTCTCCAGCAATAAAAAAGGTCGTCTGAAAACCCAAATTCGGATTTCAGACGACCTTTTATCCACAAGCTGATTGGTGATCAATCGCCCATGACTTTACCTTCGCGGCGCGGGTCGGCACCACCGAGCAAACCGTCTTTGCCGATCACAATGCCTTGTACGCCGGAATTCAAATCGCGGATTTGGACTTTGTAGCCCAGTTTTTCCAATGCTGCCGCTTTGTCCGCCGCAGCGGTTTTTTCTTCGATTTCATACTGGCTGCCGCGATTGAGCATATTCGGCAGGGAGATTGCCGCCTGAATGTCCATACCCCAATCGATATGCGCCACCAGCGTTTTGGCGACGAAACCGATGATGCGGCTGCCGCCGGGCGAACCGACTGCCAAATAAGGCTTACCGCCTTTCATCACAATGGTCGGCGCCATCGAAGAACGCGGCCGTTTGCCGCCCGCCACGCTGTTGGCCACCGTTTTACCGTCCGCGCCGACAGGGTTGAAAGCAAAATCGGTCAATTCATTGTTGAGCAGATAGCCGTTTGCCATCAGTCCCGAGCCGAACGCGTTTTCAATCGAAGTCGTCATCGACACGACGTTACCGTCTTTATCCACAACCACCAAATGGCTGGTGGACGGCAGCTCTACCGCCATACCCTGCGCGTATGCCTTGCCGAACTTGCCTGCCTGAATGTTCTCCAACGCCTTGTCGGATTGGTGGATTTCTTCGGCGCGCGGTTTCAGGTAAGCCTGAGAAATCAGGGCACGGGTCGGGACGTTGACAAACGCGGGATCGCCGACGTAATAATCACGGTCGGCAAACGCAATCCGCGACGCATCGCCTATCCAGCGCCAACTGTGGATATTTTCCGCGCCCAACGCCTTCATATCCTGATTTTGCAGGACGCCCAAAATCTCGCCCAAAGCAATCGCGCCTGAACTTGGCGCGCCCATGCCGCAGACTTCGTATTCACGATACGGCGCGCAAACCGGTTCGCGCTCGATAACGCGGTAGTTTTTCAAATCCGCCATGCTGATTTTGCCGGGGTTATCCACAGCACCGGTAACGGCACGGACAATATTCTGCGCCTGCACCCCCTGATAAAACGGCGCGCTGCCTTTTTCCGCCAACAGGCGTACGGAGCGGGCAAATTCAGGGTTTTTCAACACCGTTCCCGCTGCCAAAGGCTTGCCGTCGGGCAGGAAATACGCGGCGGTTTTCGGATAACGTTTCAAAGGCTCCAAATTTTGCTCGATGGATTTCGCCATGCGCGGTGAAACGGTAAAGCCTTGTTCCGCCAAAGCAATCGGTTTGTCAAACAGACTTGCCCAAGGCAATTTGCCATAACGCTTGTGGACATCTTCCAGCAGCTTCGGAATCCCCGGCACACCGACCGAACGGCCGCCGACCACTGCGTTCATAAAGCCCATCGGCTTGCCGTTTTCATCCAAGAAAAGCGCCGGCGTTGCCGCTTTCGGCGCCGTTTCTCGGGCATCAAACGTCGTCAGTTTTTTCGCCTTATTGTCCCAATACACCAAAAACGCGCCGCCGCCCAAACCGGAAGACTGCGGTTCGGTCAGACCCAAGGTTGTCTGCATGGCGATCATCGCATCTATCGCGCTACCGCCGCGTTTCAAAACCTCGTATCCCGCCTCGGTCGCCAACGGATTGGCAGACGCCGCCATATAATGCTTGGCGCGGATCAATTTCTGCTCGGTCAGCCCCGTCCCTTGTTCCGGCGCATGGTTATCCACAGCCGTCGGCAAAGGAGCGGCATCAGGTTTCTGCATCGGCTGGTGCGCGCACGCCGCCAAAACCAAAGCTGCCAACAGGTTTAAGCTAAAGGAAAATTTCATATCTGCTCCCTTTTTGTTGAGATATTTTTCAGACGACCTGCAGTTAAAAAATACAAAAGGTCGTCTGAAACATGAAAACCGATTGGACTGTTTATCTCTTCGGACAGTTCCGTTTGAGATCGGTATAAAACCGGCAGGCTGTGTGTATAGCCGGAAAGTTATACACAAAACCAAACCGGATTTCAAAATTATCCACATCTGCAAACAAGGCAAACAGCAGTTTATCCGCATCCAAACTCTACATTCAACTTATTGAACTGAAAAAGGAATCAAAGTTATACACAAGAAAAAGCGCGACTCAATATAATCATCTATTTATTATTTAAAATCTTATTTATAGTTTGTTTCCCAACGCGCAGGCAAAGCCCGCAACGTAAAGGCATCTTTTCAAAAAATTAGATAGTTAAGGATTGTTAAACCTCTGTAAATCAGATAGAGTTACGGCTGATAAATTAAATTAATAATGGAGCTTCCATCAATGAAAGGCGATATCGGCGTCATCGGCTTGGCCGTTATGGGTCAAAATTTGATTTTGAATATGAACGATCACGGTTTCAAAGTCGTGGCGTACAACCGGACCACTGCTAAAGTAGACGATTTTCTCAACGGCGCAGCCAAAGGCACCAACATTATCGGTGCCTATTCATTGCAAGATTTAGTGGATAAACTGGAAAAACCGCGCAAAATCATGATGATGGTACGCGCAGGTTCTGTCGTGGACGACTTTATCGAGCAACTTGTCCCGCTCTTGGATCAAGGCGACATTATTATTGACGGCGGCAACGCCAACTATCCCGATTCCACCCGCCGCACGCACGAGCTGGCGGCAAAAGGCATCCGCTTTATCGGCGCGGGCGTTTCCGGCGGCGAAGAAGGTGCGCGTCACGGTCCGTCCATCATGCCCGGCGGCGACGAAGCCGCATGGCCTGCTGTCAAACCCATCTTCCAAGCCATTGCCGCCAAAACCCCGCAAGGCGAACCCTGCTGCGACTGGGTCGGTCGCGACGGCGCGGGCCATTTCGTCAAAATGGTGCACAACGGCATCGAATACGGCGATATGCAGTTGATTTGCGAAGCGTATCAATTCATGAAAGACGGCTTGGGTCTGAGCTACGACGAAATGCACCGCATTTTCAGCGAATGGAACCAAACCGAGCTGGATTCCTACCTGATTGAAATCACCGCCGCGATTTTGGGCTACAAAGACGAAAACGGCGAACCTTTGGTCGAAAAAATCCTCGATACCGCCGGACAAAAAGGCACAGGCAAATGGACCGGCATCAACGCCCTCGATTTGGGCATCCCGCTGACGCTGATTTCCGAAGCCGTATTCGCCCGCTGCGTATCCGCGTTCAAAGACCAACGCGTTCAAACCGGCGGCTTGTTCGGCAAAACCGTTACCCCCGTTGACGGCGACAAAACCGCATGGGTCGAAGCCCTGCGCCAAGCCCTGTTGGCATCCAAAATTATTTCCTACGCACAAGGCTTCATGCTCATCCGCGAAGCCAGCGAAAACAACGATTGGGCATTGAACTACGGCAACACCGCCCTTCTGTGGCGCGAAGGCTGCATCATCCGCAGCGCGTTCTTGGGCAACATCCGCGACGCATACGAAGCCAATCCCGATTTAGTGTTCTTGGGTTCCGATCCTTATTTCAAAGGCGTATTGGAAAACTGCCTACCCGCATGGCGCAAAGTGATCGCCAAAGCCATCGAATGCGGCATCCCCATGCCCTGCATGGCTTCCGCGATTACCTTCCTCGACGGCTACACCACCGAACGCCTGCCTGCCAACCTGCTACAAGCCCAACGCGACTACTTCGGCGCGCACACCTACGAGCGTACCGACAAACCGCGCGGCGAGTTCTTCCACACCAATTGGACAGGCAAGGGCGGCGATACCGCATCGACTACTTACGATATTTGATTTGTTTGAGTTAGCAACAAGGTCGTCTGAAAACCAAGATTCAGGTTT
>NZ_KV812071.1:45107-46453 GCF_001813335.1 Neisseria sp. HMSC055H02
ACCAAGATTCAGGTTTCAGACGACCTTTGCCGTTTGAAAGCATCGGTTTTTGATAAAATCCACGGATTGCTCACAACTTATCCACAATTTAAACCTAACTCCAATTCAATCAAATTAAACCTAATTCGTTGAAAAATATCAATATACAAAAAGGTCGTCTGAAAACTTTCAGACGACCTTTTAAATTGTTCACAAAATTATCAACAGGACTGGGGGCGGTCGGCATCAAACCAGATTCTGCGGATTGCCTGCGACGAAGCGGTTGATGTTGTCCACAAGGATGTCAAACAGGCGGTTGATCGCCTCTTGGCTTGCCCAGGCGACGTGCGGGGTAACGATCAGGTTGGGTAGGCGGGCTTTCAGCAAAGGATTGCCGTCGCGCGGCGGCTCTTGTGTCAACACGTCGAAGCCCGCGCCGCCGATTTGTCCGTATTTCAAGGCGGCGATGAGCGCGTGTTCGTCCACCAGTCCGCCGCGCCCGCAGTTGATGATGACGGCGCCGGGCTTCATCTGCTGCAACTCGGCTTCGCCTATCATGTTTGCCGTTTCCGGCGTGAGCGGGCAATGCAGCGACAGCGCGTCGGCGGTGCGGATGGCTTCGTCAAAGGAAACGTAGCCGTCGCGGACGGTTTCGGCGTGTTTGTGTTCGGCGAATACAACCTTCATTTTGAATGCCTGTGCATAAGTTGCCAGCGTCTGCCCGATGTTGCCGCGACCGAAAATTGCCAGCGTTTTGCGGTTCAAATCGCGCATCGGCGCGCCGAAATGGCAGAAAAACGGCGATTTTTCCCATACTCCGGCAGCAACGTCGCGCTGATAGGCGGGCAGGTTGCGCATCAGGGTAATCATCAGCATAAAGGCGTGTTCCGCTACCGATTCGTTGCCGTAGGCGCGGATGTTGCACACGCTCACGCCCGCTTGTTTGGCGGCGGCAAGGTCAACGTTGTTGACGCCCGTCGCGGCTAGCGCAATCAGTTTAAGCTGCGGATTGGCGGCGATGTGTTCGGCAGAAATCACGACTTTGTTGGTAATGATGATGTCCGCGCCCTGTATGCGCTCGGCGGTCTGATGCGCTTCGGTCGAGCCATAGCTGCTTAAAGTATGTGGAAAATCAAAGTCAAACGGACGGTCGGCAAGCGTGTCGCGGTCGAGAACGGCAATGCACAGCGGATTCATGTTTTACCTATCAAAAATAAAATAATGATTTAAATAAACTAATATTGAATAAAATATTCAAAATATACGGCGCAGTTGAGAATAGTTATAGTGGATTAACAAAAATCAGGACAAGGCGATGAAGCCGCAGACAGTACAGCTAGTACGGAACCGATTCACTTGGTGCTTCA
>NZ_KV812071.1:46553-55609 GCF_001813335.1 Neisseria sp. HMSC055H02
AGGCGAGGCAACGCCGTACTGGTTGAAAGTCAATCTACTATATTATCCGAATCATACAGACATCACCATATCAGGAAACCATCATGATTAAAACCATGACCTTTGCCATTTTACATTTCGCCACCGCGTTCGGCGTTGCCTATATTTTGACCGGCAGCATCGGCATCTCAAGCGCAGTCGCACTGGTCGAACCGCTTGCCAACACCGTCGTTTTCTATTTCCACGAACAGGCATGGCGACGCTACGAAAAAAATATAGTGGATTAACTTTAAACCAGTACGGCGTTGCCTCGCCCTTACCGTACTATCTGTACTGTCTGCGGCTTCGTCGCCTTGTCCTGATTTAAATTTAATCCACTATAAAACCGTGAAACAAGAATGGGCTACGCCGCTGCACCATTGTGGATAAGTTTTGACCTGAGGTCGTCTGAAAACGGGTTAGGAAATATTGTTTCTTGATAGTAAATATTCTTTCAACAAAATAGATATTTATCAATTAAAAAGAAATTAATAAAATGCTTTCCATCGCTTGAACGCCTACGCAGTTCATCTTTTATATTCAACATCATAAGGAAAGTATCATGAAAAAAGCACTCTTCGCCTC
This sequence comes from Neisseria sp. HMSC055H02, assembly GCF_001813335.1. NCBI lineage: Bacteria > Pseudomonadati > Pseudomonadota > Betaproteobacteria > Neisseriales > Neisseriaceae > Neisseria > Neisseria sp. HMSC055H02. The sequence continues at coordinate 47,157 of NZ_KV812071.1, forward strand.
CCTCATCGCCGTTGCCGCCGCCGCATCTCTCGCCGACAGCCGCATTCCCGAATGGAATCATGCCAACGACTCCGGCCCCATTCCGGGCTTAACCCAAGTCGAATATCACGACGCGCACGATATGCGTAAGGATGATGACCGCGTGAAATTTACCGCACCTGCCACAGGCGTGCGCGAAATCACCGGCATCGGCTACAACGACACCTATGCCCGCTCGTTGCAAAACGGCTCAAATTGATTGCCCATCGGTTGAAGTTGAAAGGTCGTCTGAAAACGTACCCATCCGTTTTCAGACGACCTTTCGCTTTATCGGAAACGGCAGCTATGATACCCTTCAGCGCGGAATATCGAAGAGTCGATATTGTTAACCGATTGAAAACGCTATGAAAGGATAAAACATGAGCGGTTTGATTATTGAAGATTTGCAGGAAGGCCACGGCAAAGAGGCCGTGAAAGGCAAGGAAATTACCGTGCATTACACCGGTTGGCTGGAAGACGGCACCAAATTCGACTCCAGCCTCGACCGCCGTCAGCCGCTGACAATTACGCTGGGCGTGGGTCAGGTCATTCAAGGCTGGGACGAAGGTTTCGGCGGCATGAAGGAAGGCGGCAAACGCAAGCTGACCATTCCCGCCGAAATGGGCTACGGCGCACGCGGCGCCGGCGGCGTGATTCCGCCTAACGCAACGTTGGTGTTTGAAGTAGAGCTGTTGAAAGTTTATGAATAATGCCTGACGGCGTCAGGATGAATTTTCTGCTTTGAACTGGGCGAAAGGTCGTCTGAAAACCGAATGTTGAGGTTTTCAGACGACTTTTTTGTATCTCATACTGCTTTAGTGAAATCCTGTTTTAATGGTTCTACAAATTTTCGAAATTAAAACAAAGCCGCACTCAGCCTGCGGATGCGGTTTTCGTCTCCCAATACGCCTGCGCTTTGCAACAGTTGCAAATAAGCCTTGATATAGCCGTATTTGGCTTCGGCGAGTTTTTGTTCTGCATCCGATGCCGCCTGTTGCGCCTGTATTTCCTCCAGATTGTTACGTATACCGACCTGCCGTCCCAAACGGGTTGCTTCCAGCTTGGCACGGTTGCTTTCCAAAAGGCGCTGTTGAGCCGTAATCTGAATTTTATTGCTGCGGATCGTGTCATACGCCTGTTTGACGGCAAGGCGGGTTTTACGTTCGGCTGCCGTCAGCAGCTCGCGTTGCTGCATCTCGCGCGATGCGGCTTCCTTGATTCGGCCCGATATTTTGCCGCCCGTAAAAAGCGGCATGCTGACCTGTATATTGAATGTTGCCCCTTTGCTTCGGTAATCTTGGTCGAAACTGCCCGCACCGTATGCACTGTAATCGTAGTGGTAAGTGCCCCTGCTGTCCGTATAACCACCGTTGACAGTTACCGTCGGCATCCTTGTTCCTTTTGCGGCCTTTACTTCCTGCTGCGCGTTTTCCAGATTCTTACGCTGCAACTGCCATTCCGAATTATGCGCCTGCGCCAAGGCCTGCCATTCCTGTTCTTGGGAATTGTCCAATAAATCGACAGGTTCGTTCCCGCCCTTCATATTCAAAACGGTAATTTCGTCAGGATTCAGTCCTGTCAGATTGGCAAGCGTGCTTTCCGACGTTTTCAGCCTGGTCAGCGTATCTACTTCTTTAGCCAGCGCATTGTCGTAACCCGACATGGCCTCATGGGTATCCAACACCGTAGCCGCTCCTTGACGGAACATTTCCTGTGCGCGCATGACCTGTTTTTCATAAGCTTCTTTTTCCGCGCGGACCGCCCGCAGCTTGTCCCTATACATCAATACATCAAAATAGGCATTTGCCACTTCTATCCGCAGTTCGTTACCGCTGTTGTCCAACCGGATATCCGCCATCTCTTCAGCCAATTTCCCCTGTTTGTATTGAGCAAATTTGCTGCGGTCGAACAATACTTGGCTGATTTGGACATTCCAACCGTTGCTTTGGGTATTGGAAGATAGCGAATAAGGCTGTTTCTGATATTGGTAATTGGCACTTGCCTGAGGCAGAAGCTCCGCCCGGGCCTGTACCTTTTTCGCCGCTTCGGCATCGCGTTCGTATTTTGCCGCAGAATAATCGGCGGAATATTCCAATGCAGCCTGCCAGGCATCAAACAGCGTGAAAGAATGAGCGGCAGGGGAAATCAGGCAAACAGGTAAAACGCACCAAAACGTCAATTTAATATCAGACATGACTAGTATTATTTCCTAAAAATAAAATAATTAGTGGATATATTTTCTAAAATAGTTTTCTCGGATAAAAAATATTACAACGCTATAAAAAAAAGATGAAAATTATCATACGGCATTGAAAAACTATAATTCTGATTTTCTAATAATTAATGTTTGTAAAGATATAAGATTTAATTATGTGTTTATCTTAAAAAGGCAAATAACCGAAACTGCGTTATTTAAGATATTGCCTTTAAAGGGTAAGGTAAAAAGATTTTGATTCAAATATGGTAATGATAACTTAAATTATCTTTGCGTATTCGTGCAAAATTAAACAGAACTAATTCCCATTTGTCTCTGTCCCACTAACACGCAACCGATGAAACGGAAAAACATAAAAGCCGTTACATCCTTATTAATCAACGTGATATGAGGTAATAATCATGAAAGATCTGAAGCAGCACGAATTGGAACAAGTAGCCGGCGGTTACAATTTCAAAGATTTCCGGAAAGACTGGAAAGATTTTTGGAAAGAAATGGGCAACGGCTTCTCCAAAGCCGGCGACGCTTTGAACGACGCATGGAAAGAAGCCCGCGAAGCCGTGCGCAACAACTGAATCATAGATTCGGTATAAGGATACAGAGAAAGAAAACATTTTTCGCAGAAATATTTTCTTTCTCCGTAAGACGGGAGGCGGAGAGCCGCCTTCCGGTTTTAAACGGGCTTTATGCCTTTTGTAAAACTTAATTTTTAGGAGATTATTATGCAAACTTTAGCTATGAACGAATCTTTTGTCCGTGAATTGACTATGGATGAATTGAACCTGATTGCAGGCGGTGCTTGGAGCTGGAAAGAGTTTGGTAGAAGTACAGCAAGTGGTGCTGTAGGTGGTGCTATTGCGGGCTCATTTGAAGGTGGTGTAGGAGCTATTCCTGGTGCAGGTATTGGAGCTGTTGTAGGGGCTGGAACTTATTTGGCAACCGGTTGGTGGTAAATAACTTAAGGCAAATAACTAAAGCCTTATAGTATTTCCGGATGCGGTAGAAATTACCACATCCGGAAACTTTCTAGAATTTTATAATAATCAGATAGTTAGGGTAATATTATGAAGACATTAACATATATAATTTTCTTTCTTATTTTTTCATTAGCGATGTATTTAGCTAATAATTGGCAATTACCAAGGATATTTCTGACTTCTGCCATTGCAACCATTGTATACATTATACTTACTGAACTTTGGAAAAAATACATAAAAAACAATAATACATAATTTTAAAATTTAAATTATTATAGTTTATGAATAAAAAACAAATGATAGTTGCAGATATATTCCATATTCTTGGGAATTGTAGGGTTTATATCCGGTGTCGCAATAGGCTTGCACAGTTTGAATTGATTTGAATTTTATATGCTGCATCAATGATGTGAACAATATTTTAGTTTATCGGTTTAAGGAGTTCGTTATGAAACAATTGGACATCAAAGATTTGGAAAAAATTTCCGGCGGTATTACCGAAGGAGGCTGCGTCCTTCCTGTCATCAATTTTCCGTGGATGAGATGGTTTTGATCGGATAAGGTTCTGCCCCGAAGGTGCAACCGTTTAGGTAAGGATGCCCATGCGGTTGCTTTGACGGACAGGATCTTTTCAGACGACATGTTTTTTGGAATGGCTTTGGGAAATTGAGATGAATAAAAAGCGCAGTTTGAAATCGATATTGTTTTTGGATTTTGCCGTATTAGCCGTCTTGTCTGCGGTGTATTATTTTTTTTCCAAATACGCTTTATCCCGTTCGCTATTGCTTGGTTTTTTATCGGCAATGTTTATATTTCTCATGACCTTGGCGGGTGAAAAACTTTTGAAAAACCGAACGGAAGAGTAGGTAGGAACGGTTTATCGTATGGACGGCGATCGGATTTTTGGTAAAGGCAAGCGGTTTCGGGCTGTTTTGACTGTGTGCAAATATGTCTTTGCCGTATTCTGTCTGATGTAAGGATATTTGTGGAAGAATATATTATTTTATCAATAGGAATATTCCTTGCTTTGCTCTCTATAATTCTTGTGAAGTTAGGATTGGTCGAAACTGTGATTGTTAAAAATAAAAAAGTATTCTATATCGGTATGGCAATCATGTTGGTCGGAATGGTCATTACAATTTTAAATTATTGGAAAATGTGAAAAATTTATCTTTCCTTCAAGGTTTTCTTATATACAGCGTTATTTTCTGTTCTGCATTGGTTTGTTTACCCCATGCTGCCTGAAGCCTACAAAAACCAATATATTCTGGACAATCGTCATCCTTGCCATGACTGTTATTTATTGCCATTTGTCGAAAAGGAAGTAGGACTATGAAGAAGATTGAAAAAAACACCAAAAAATTATTGAAAAATGCGGCGGTTTCGGGCGTGGTTTACTTTTCGGTAATCTTGGTAACATCGTATTTTTTCATTTATCCGAATTTTGCCAAGTCGCTGCGCCATGCTGCTGTTTCCACGTTGATATTCGTACCGCTTATCCTGCTTCTGAACAAATTTTTCAATAAAAAATACCATGATTCAAGACAAGAAAACTAAGACCCTTTATATCATTATTTTCAGCATTGTCGCGATTGTCGGCTTTTTGTGCGGGATTGCCGTCGGCTTGAACAGTTTGAAATAGTGATTGAGATATGCTTTAGGATGTTTTTCAGACGACGTATTGAGAAATCGAGTGTAATGAATGGCTGATAACAACAGTTTTTTCCGCCCAGAGATTTTCGAGGCGAAGAAGAACAAGTGGACGGGGCATGTCGTCATGACCCGCCCGTTTTCTTTTGTGTTTTTGACGGGCTGCGCGGCTTCGGCGGCAGCGGCCATTTTATTGTTTGCCTTTTTCGGCAGCTATACGCGCAAGACCAATGTCGAGGGGCAGTTGATGCCTGTGTCGGGCTTGGTGCGGGTTTATCCTGCGGATACCGGCATCGTTACCGAGAAAGTGGTGAAAGAAGGCGATTTTGTGCAAGAAGGCGATGTTCTGCTGAAGCTTTCGATGCCGCGTTACAACGGCGAGGGCAATATCCGCGACCGTCTGGTCAAGGAGGCGGAAGCGAAAAAGGAAATGCTGCTTCATGAAATCGAGCGGCAGAAGAAGTTGCAGGAAGGGGAGGCGCGGACGGCTTCCGACAGCGTCAGCCGTCTGGAAAACCAGCTTGCCGATGTGCGCGGCCAGATTTCGGGACAGAAAAAGCGTGTGGCGCTTGCCGAAGAGTTGATTGCGAAATACCGCCCCCTTTTGAAAAAAGGTTTTATTTCCGAACAGCAGATGATGGATTATGAAAACGGGCGCCTCGACCAGCTGTCCCAACTGAATGCGCTGCGGCGGGAAGAGTCCGGCATTGTCCGCGAGTTGAATGCGCAGAGGCAGACTTTGAAAACCCTGCCCGAAAAACAGCAGACGGAGTTGAGCCAGTTGAACCGCAGCGTGGCGGAAATCACGCAGGAAACGTTGAATCTGGATTCCCAGCAGGAACAGGTCATCCGCGCGAGCAAGTCGGGTTATGTCAGTACGTCCAATGTGGAGGTCGGTCAGCAGGTAACGGCTTCAACCCTGTTGCTGAGTATTGTGCCGGGCAAGACGGATTTGGTGGCGAACCTTTATGTGCCGAGCAATGCCATCGGCTTTATCAAGCCTGACGATAAAGTGATTCTGCGTTATCAGGCTTATCCTTATCAGAAATTCGGCCATGCCGAGGGCAAAATCATTTCCATTGCGAAAACGGCTATGGGCAAACAGGAGCTTGCCAATTTGGGCGGTGTTTACCCTGCCGATACGGAAGAAAATCCGTCGCGTCCGAACGAGTCGGTTTATCTGGTGAAAGTCAAACCTGAAAAGCAGACGGTCAAGGTTTACGGTGAAGAAAAACCGTTGCAGATGGGGATGGCTTTGGAGGCCGACATCCTGAACGAGCGTAAGAAACTTTATGAATGGGTACTCGACCCGCTTTACAGCATTGCAGGGAAATTAGGCCGATGAGTTATTTGGAACGTTTGTCTTTCGGATTCAGCAAAAAGCTGCCGGTGGTTTTGCAGACGGAAATTGCCGAGTGTGGCTTGGCATGTCTGACTGCGATTGCGGGCTATTTCGGCTATCACACGGATTTGCGCACATTGAGGCAGAAATATTCGATTTCGCAGACGGGTACGACCATGGCGAACATCGTGCATTACGCCAATGATTTGAACCTGACTTCGCGTCCGCTACGTTTGGATTTGAACGATCTGCCCAATTTGAAAACCCCCTGTATCCTGCATTGGGATTTGAACCATTTTGTAGTCTTGAAAGAAGTCGGCAAAAACGGCATTACCATCATGGATCCCGCTGTCGGAATGCGGAAAATCCCGATGGAGGAAGTGTCGCAAAAATTTACCGGCATTGCGCTGGAAATGTGGCCGAACACGCATTTCGAAGCGAAAAACGACAAGCAGAAAGTTAAAATTTCCGCTTTGGTCAAAGGCATTACCGGCATCGGCAAATCGCTGGTTCAGGTTTTGATTTTGGCGTTTGCCTTAGAGATTTTCGGTTTGGTCAGCCCGTTTTTTACTCAATGGGTTATCGACCATGTGATTGTTTCCGCCGACCGAAACCTTTTGCTGACGCTGGCACTCGGATTCGGCCTGATGAAAATCATCGAACAACTGACTTCCCTGCTTCAGGCATGGGTCAATATGCACCTGACAACCACGCTGAACGTACAATGGAAGGCGAATATGTTCAAACGCCTGCTCGAGCTGCCCAGCGATTATTTCAGCAAACGGCATTTGGGCGACGTAATATCGCGCTTTCACGCCATCGACGACATTCAGGACACGCTAACTTCGACTGCGTTCAAAACCGTTTTGAGCGGCATTATGGCGGTCTTTACTTTGGGATTGATGTTTTTTTACAGCCCTATGCTGACCGTCGTCGTATTGATTGCGCTGGTGTTGTACATCATCATCCGTATCGCGGCCTATTATCCGCTGCGTAATGCGACCGAAGAAAACATTGTTCATGAAGCCAAGCAAAACACTTATTTCATGGAAACCGTGCGCGGCATTCATACCGTCAAACTGTTTGAGAAAGACGAACAGCGCCACAGCTCATGGATGACGTTGTTTGTCGATACCGTCAATGCCCATCTGACCACCCTGAAGCTGACCAACGTTTTCGATTTCGCCAACAAACTTTTGTTCGGCATCGAAGGCATCGTCATCATCTATCTGGGCGCAACCCGCGTATTGGACGGCGTGTTTTCCGTTGGCGCGCTGATGGCTTTCCTTGCCTACAAAGACCAGTTTGAAAACCGGGTGGGAGATTTGGTCAACCAATACATCAAAATCAAAATGTTGGGGCTGTATGCCGAGCGCCTTGCGGACATTGTATTGACCGAAACGGAAGCGGAAGAAGTTGCAGATCCCTATGTTCCCGAGATTTCGGGCGATATTGATATTGCCGTAGAAAACGTGTCGTTCCGCTACTCCGACAGCGAACCCTATGTCCTGCAAAACTTCAGCTTGAACATCAAACAGGGAGAATCCATCGCTTTTACGGGCAGTTCCGGCTGCGGCAAATCGACGCTGATGAATATTCTAATCGGCAACCTCAAGCCCGAATCGGGAAAAGTATTGGTGAACGGGCACGACATCCACAAACTTTCGCCCAAGTTCATCCGCGGCTTGAGCGGCACGGTAACACAGGACGACGTATTGTTCGCAGGCTCGATTGCCGAAAACATCTGCTTTTTTGATGAAACGCCAAATATGGAATTAATAGTGCAATGTGCGGCGATGGCGATGATACATGAAGACATTATCAGAATGCCTATGGGCTACGAAACCCTGATTGGCGATATGGGTAATGCCTTGTCCGGCGGACAGAAACAGCGCCTCATCTTGGCACGCGCGCTGTACAAAAGACCGCGCATCCTGTTTTTGGACGAGGCCACCAGCAATCTGGACATGAAGAACGAACTGGCAATCAATGAAAACCTGAAATTGCTCAACATTACCAAAATCATGGTGGCACACCGCAAGGAAACCATCGAATCCGCCGGCAGGGTGGTGCGGATGCAGAAAGCAGGGACCCAACAAAACGCCCATGCGTAGGTAAGCTTCAAAAAAGGTCGTCTGAAAACGGAATTTTGAGGTTTTCAGACGACCTTTCATTGTCCGATTCCGTCTAAAAACAGTAAAATACCCGTTTTAAAATATTCTGGAGCCATCATGACCGTCAAAACCCGTTT
>NZ_KV812072.1:0-19039 GCF_001813335.1 Neisseria sp. HMSC055H02
GACGAAAACCTGTGTTTGGGTTTCGGCTGTCGAGGGAAGGGCTTTTTTGCAAAGGTCTCGGAATGTGTAGTTTGTTGTACGCATGACAAAAGGTCGTCTGAAAACGGGAAATCCAGTTTTCAGACGACCTTTGTTGCAATTTATTTAAACAAAAACTTATTCTGCCAATTCGGTTTGCCGGTGCGACATGAGTTCTTGTCCGACATCGGTCAGGAGGTTGAGGTAACGCTCGTACTGCTTGAGGATGTCGGCGATGAGTTCACGGCGGTTCATGTATTGCACGTCGTAGCCGCTGCGGCCGTCGAAGAAGTAGGTGTAGGGCTCGTAGGTTAAGTTGTGGCGGATGTGCGGGAGGTGGCCGTCTTTGATAAGCTGTTCGGACACTTCGCGCTTGATGGTTTTAATGCCGTACATGAAGTCGCGCAGGGACTCTTTGTGGATGGTGAATTCGACGGCAGGCTCTTCGCGGTCGAAGTGGGTTTGGATGTCGACGCTCAGGCCGTATTTGTCGGACAACTCTTCGCTTAGTTCGCGCATGGCGGGCAGGGCGGTGGTTTTGAGGAATTTGAGGATGTCTTGTTCCTGCGTTTGGTTCAGCATACGCTCGAGCCTGTCCTGCCAGTTGTCGCCGCTCCAATAGACGCTGGAGGGGGTGACGGCGGTCGTGAAGTATTTGTGGTCGGCGTTTAATCCGCGCCAGAGGCTGAAACACATGATCAGCATGAGCAGGGCGAAAGGCAGGGCGACGATGAGGGTCATGGTCTGCAGGGTGGGCAGTCCGCCGAAGCGCAAAAGGACGATGGCGGCGGCAGACATCAACAGCCCCCACATCACTGCCTGCCAGCGCGGGGCGGCCACGCTTTTGTCGCGGGAGGCGATGTTGTTGAGAACGTAAATGCCGGAGTCTGCGGAGGTGATGAAGAAGAGGGCGATCACCATGAGGCTGACAAGCCCTGTGAGGGTCGGCAGGGGGAGGTATTCGAGGAAGCGGAAGAGGAGTTTTTCGGGCGTGCCGGTCAATTCGCCCAATGCGCCTGCTGCGGTGTGGTCGTTAATCCAGATGGCGGTATCGCCGAAGATGGTAAACCAGATGACGCAGAACAGGGAGGGAACCGCCAAAACGCCGAAAATAAATTCGCGTATGGTGCGTCCGCGCGAGATGCGGGCGATGAAGAGTCCGACGAAAGGCGCCCAAGAACACCACCATGCCCAGTATAAGATGGTCCAGCCGCCGAACCATTCGGTATGGTTTTGTTCGTAGCTGTACGTTTTGAAACTGAGTTGTACGAGGTTGCTCAGGTAAGTGCCGAGGTTGTCGTTGAAGGCGGAGAGCAGGTGGAGGGTCGGGCCGGTGGCGAGGACGAAAACCATCAGTACGAAGGCAAGGGTCAAGTTCATCTCGCTCAACATTTTGACGCCTTTGCCTATGCCGGAGGCGGCGGAGGCGACCGCCAAACCCATGACGGCGAAAATCACGATGGTTTGTACGGAAAAGGTGTTTTCGCTTATCCAGCCGATTTGTGCCAAGCCCGCACCCAACTGCGCCGCGCCGAAACCAAGCGTGGTAATGATGCCGAACAGGGTGGCGACCAGCGCAAGTATGTCGATGATGTCGCCTGCCTTACCGTCGATTTTCTCTTTCAACAGCGGATAAAAGCAGGAACGCAGAGAAAGCGGGAGTTTGTAGCGGAAAGCGAAATAGGCGAGCGCCAACGCCATGGCGGCGTAAACCGACCAGGCATGTACGCCCCAGTGGAAGAGGGTGTGGAGCAACGCGTCCTGCTGCCTTGCGCCGCTGCCGCCTTCGGTGATGGGGGACAGATAATGGGTGAGCGGTTCGGCGACACCGAAAAACATCAATCCGACGCCCATACCCGCCGCGAACAGCATGGCGAGCCAAGACCAAAAGCTAAATTCAGGCTCTTCTTCGTTGCTGCCCAGCTTGATGTTGCCGAAGCTGCTGACCGAAAGTGCGAGCAGGAAGAAGAAGAAGGCTGAAAACGCCAAGATGTAAAACCAACTGAAGTTTTTGAAAATGCCCGTTTTGGCGGCATTGAGGACGGTTTCTGCCTGCTGCGGAATCAAAAGCGCGATGCCGATGACCAGCAGCACGAAGGACAGCGTAACGGAAACGACGAAGGGATTGAACGAAGAGCGGTTGCGTAAGAAATGAAATAAAGACAAACCTTGACCTCCTTTGGGATGGTGAGGCAGGCGGATACGGGCGCAAGGCTGTATATGGTTGATTAACAAAAACTAGGAATAAAACATGGTCTGTTGGACAGGGTCCGAGACTTTCCCGATTTTTGGTAATCCACTATAAAACGCAGACAAAAAACGAATGGCGTTTAAACCGTCCTGCCGGATGAAAAACAAGGGAAAAAGAGAGTAAAAACGCACAGATGAATCGGTCGTAATGGGGGGCGGGTGAGACAAATTGGATGATGATTATTTCTTTGTTTGAAGGAATAATAACAAAATCAAGAAATTGTTTCAAATTGGGAAAGATTGTGCGAAATTTCAGCAGGATTTTATTGCTGATGAAAACAGGGGGAAAGTCGTCTGAAAGCTGCGAAACCGATTTTCAGACGACCTGTCCGGTCCATATGCCGCAGCCTCTCAAAATCGGGTATGATTCCCCCTTTCAAATCAGGAGCCTGACTATGCAGACGCAAGCCGTTATCCGCCATATTGCCGACTGGCTGAAAAACTATGCCGCCGCCGCACACGCCAAGGGATTTGTCGTCGGCGTTTCCGGCGGTATCGATTCCGCAGTCGTTTCTGCCATCGCGGCACGGACGGGGCTGAAGGTTCTGCTGCTTGAAATGCCCATCCGCCAAAAAGCCGACCAAGTCAGCCGCGCGCAGGAGCACATCCGCCGGTTGGAACAGGCGTTTCCCAACGTCAGCGGGATGCGCGTGGATTTGACGCCGACTTTCGATACCTTTGCCGCCGATGTCGAGGTCGATGAAACCGAGTTCCCCGCCAAACAGCTTGCGCTTGCCAACGCCCGCAGCCGCCTGCGGATGCTGACGCTTTATTATTACGGTCAGCTAAACGGTTTGCTGGTTACCGGTACGGGCAACAAAATCGAAGATTTCGGCGTGGGCTTTTTCACCAAATACGGTGACGGCGGCGTGGACATCAGCCCGATTGCCGATTTGACCAAAACGCAGATTTATCAAATTGCCGCCGAACTGGACATTGCCGAGTCCATCCAAAAAGCCGTGCCGACCGACGGGCTTTGGGATACCGAGCGTACGGACGAAGAACAGATGGGCGCAAGCTATCCCGAACTCGAATGGGCGATGAGCGTTTACGGCACGCACCGTCCTGAAGATTTTGAAGGCAGGCAGCGCGAAGTCTTGGAAATCTACACCCGCCTGCACAAAGCCATGCAACACAAAGTCAATCCGATTCCCGTCTGCAAAATTCCCGAAGAGTTGCTGAAATAAACAAGGGGTCGTCTGAAAACGGTTTTCAGACGACCTTTTCAAAACAAAGAGGGTTGAAATCGTCAAACATTGCTCCAAAATATCGAATGTGCTTACAGCAGGTTGCATAAATTACCCGAACTTATCAAACCCGCCGTTTTGTGTAAAAATACCGCAATGGAAAAAATTACTCACCAAAATCTACATCCTTTACTTTCCAAAAGCCTGACCGACACCGATTTCGTCCTTATCCTCAACGCCTTAATCAAATTCCTGCGGCGCGGCGGCAAAAAACAGGCGGCAGAACGCTTCGACCTGATTATCGCCACGCTCAAACAAGACGAAGAACTCGCAAAAAATTTCAGCGGACGCTTCTACCACTGGCTCTCGCAAGTCCACATCTATCCCGCGCTGATCAAACTCGGCATCTTCTCGCGCCACAGCTTTACCCGCGAGATGGGCATACGCATATACGAACGCTTCAGCCCGTCCTACAAAGACTTTGCCAACCTGCGCGAAGTGTTCCTCTACCTTTTCCACTCCGAAAACGACGACAAATGGCTGCAAACCCTCAGCATCCGCCAATGGTTGAGCCTGTACGACCTGATCCGCACCAGCGCCGATCCCGCCTTGCTGCAAAACGCCTGCCGCCAGTTGGTTGACGCTCGTCTGCGCGCCATCGAAATGCTGGCCATTTGGATTGCCTCCGAAGCCATCGAACCCGACCTCATCCGCATCGCCCCGCGCCTGCTCGAAGCCGATTCGCCCTTCGTCGCCCTCCAGCGCGAAACCGCCAAACTGGTCGAACACTACCGTAACGACACCACCCCTTACGACACCGCCCACCTCGAAGTCATGTTCGACCAGTGCAGCAAGCAAATTGACTATCTGCGTCGCAAAGGAACGGGCGCAGGCTCAGGCTCGTCCGTCAAAGTCGCCCACCTGCTTGAACGGCTCCAGCAGACCATAGGTCGTCTGAAATTGCTCACCGACATCCAAACCGATGCCGGCAACCGCAACCGCCTGACCATTACCCTGATGAACTCCCTCATCTACGCTGCGGTCGAGCAATACAGTACCCGCCACCTGCGCCGCAGCAGCATACGCATGCTCGCCCGCAGCATTACCGAAAACAAAAGCCACCACGGTGAGCATTACATCACCCGCAACCGCAAAGAATATTTCAAAATGTTCTACTCCGCGGCGGGTGGCGGCGTCATCATCGCCCTGATGGCATTGCACAAAATCCACATCGGCACACTCGGCTTCAGCCCCTTCGTTACCTCCTTGCTGTCAGGGCTCAACTACGGCATAGGCTTCATGCTCATCCATATGCTGCACTGCACCGTCGCCACCAAGCAGCCCGCCATGACCGCCGCCAGCTTCGCCGAACAAGTCGATCTCAACGAAGGCGGCAAAGCGGTGGACAACAAGCTCGCCAAGCTCCTTATCGACGTATGCCGCTCCCAAAGCGTCGCCGTCTTCGGCAACGTTTCCATCGCCATCCTCTTGGCGTGCGCCATATCGTTCGGCTATGCCCATCTGCACCAACAGCCCATACTCGATGCACATACCACCGCCTACCAGTTCAAATCCATAGACATTATCGGTCATCCAACGCTATGGTATGCCGCCATCGCAGGCTTGTGGCTGTTCTGTTCCGGCATCATCGCAGGCTTCTTCGACAACCGTGCCGACTACCTCAACCTGCGCCAACGCCTGCCCTTCAATCCCTTGTTGCGCAAAATCATGCGCCCCAAACCCCGCCGCGTCCTCGCCGCCTACATTCACAAACACTACGGCTCGCTGGTCGGCAACTTCATCTTCGGTATGCTCTTGGGCATGACCGGCTACTTCGGACACCTCCTCGGTCTGCCGCTGGACATCCGCCATGTTGCCTTCTCATCCGCCAACCTAGGCTACGCCGCCGTCAGCGGCAACGTCGGCTTTGGTACATTCATGCTCGGCATTTGCAGCGTCCTCGCCATCGGCTTGGTCAACCTCATCGTCAGCTTCACCCTCGCCCTCTTCGTCGCCCTGCGCTCGCGCGGCACGAAAATCGGCAGCGTCGGCAATTTGTGCAAAAGCTTCTGGCAGCAGATTAAGGCAAACCCGCTGATCTTGTTTTTCCCGGTTACGCCGGTTCAGACAGATAAAGACGGCGGGAAAGATACTGCCAAAGAGGGTGAGGACAAACACTAGCTTACGAGAAAAGCACTTGCCTTTATCCTGACTCAAGTCTTCCATTCGAATGGATACAAAAAGGTCGTCTGAAAACCAAAAATCCGGTTTCAGACGACCTTTCTTCATTTCAATACGCTTATTTTTCCATTTTCAAGCCGAAGTGCAGGTAGGCGCGTTCGGTGGCCATTCTGCCGCGCGGGGTACGTTGCAGGAAGCCTTGTTGGATGAGGTAGGGTTCGATAACGTCCTCGATGGTGTCCGTGGATTCGCCGATGGCGGCGGCAACGTTATCAAGACCGACGGGACCGCCGCTGAATTTGTGCAGGATGGCTTCGAGGAATTTTCTGTCCATGACGTCCAAACCTTGCGCGTCCACATCCAGCATGCTTAAAGCGGCATCGGCGATGGCGGCATCGATGACGCCGTTGTTTTTCACATCGGCAAAATCGCGGACGCGGCGCAGCAGGCGGTTGGCGATGCGGGGTGTGCCGCGGCTACGCTTGGCGACTTCCATTGCGCCTTCTTCGCCCATGTCGAGTTGCAGTAATTGTGCGGAACGGCTGACGATGGTGGCAAGGTCTTGATTTTGATAAAACTCCAAGCGGGCAACGATGCCGAAGCGGTCGCGCAGTGGGTTGGTCAGCATACCTGCGCGGGTGGTCGCGCCGACGAGGGTGAAGGGCGGCAGGTCGATTTTGACGGAACGGGCGGCAGGGCCTTCGCCTATCATGATGTCGAGTTGGTAGTCTTCGAGCGCGGGGTAGAGGATTTCTTCGACGACGGGGCTGAGGCGGTGGATTTCGTCGATGAACAATACGTCGTGCGGCTCGAGGTTGGTCAGAAGGGCGGCAAGGTCGCCGGCGCGTTCGAGGACGGGGCCGCTGGTTTGGCGCAGGTTGACGCCCAGCTCTTTGGCGATGATGTGCGCCAGCGTGGTTTTGCCCAGTCCGGGCGGGCCGAAGAGCAGGGTGTGGTCTAGGGCTTCGCCGCGTTTTTTGGCGGCTTGGATAAAGATGGCGAGCTGTTCTTTGGCTTTGTCCTGCCCGATATAGTCGTCCAGCGTTTTAGGGCGCAGGGCGCGCTCAAGCAACTCTTCCTGCGAGGAGATGCTTTGGGCGGTGATGATGCGCTGGGGTTGGGCGGCGGTCAGGTTGTCGGTTTGCAGCATGGGTTTTCCGATGGGTTCGGGGTCGTCTGAAAAGCGGTTTGCCGTTTTCAGACGACCTTTTTGAAAGGGGTTTAGCCGCGTGTTTCGCGCCAAACAAGGTAATCGCGCAGGGGCGGCATGGGCGGGTTGATGCAGTGGGGGCAGATGCCTGTGGTGTCTTCGTCGTCGCTGTCGATGTGGTAGGCGTTGGGGTCGAAGCGCACCTGCTGCATCACCGCCTGCGCCAATGCCTGCGCCTGAACGACGTCGAAGGTAAATTTTTCGAGGATTTCGTTCAGCAGGCGGATTTCGCCTTCGCTGAATTCTACGCTGTGTTTGAGGATGAGGCGTTGGTAATCTTCGTTGTTGATTTTGGGCAATAAATCGGTCTGAATGGTCATGATTTTTATGTTTGGAACGGAATGGCTGAGAGGCAGATTATAGCGGATATGGCGGCGGCTGTTTCAAAGCTTGGGTTGGGTATCGTCCTCAAAACTTTAAAAGTCGCTGTATTGGGCATTTTAATGTCTTTCTGTTTTGTCTTGCGCCGCCTGATACGCTTTTTGCAAAGGAGCAATTTCTGCCAACCGCGCCCGGTCGATTTCTTCGGCGATAAGGTGCGCTTTTCCCTGTGCGCGGCATTCGGCGGCGATTTTGCCCGAATCCACTTGGTTGGCGGCTTCGAGCAGGGCGAGCCAGTGCGCGCGTTGCGGGTAGGGAGTGTGTTCGCGGTTCAGACGGCCTTGCGTGTCGGCAATACAGACGTTTAAGGTGGCGGTGAAGCGTTCGGGTCGTCTGAAAGCGTCGGTTTTTTTCAAAACGGTCAAGATGGTTTTGCTTTTAAGTTCTACGGCTTTATGAAACATGATGTGCCAGCGGCAGACAAGTTCGGCAAGCTCGGCGCAGTGTCTCGGCGCGCGCAGCCGCTGATTGACTTCGCGCACGGGCTCGACGCCGGCGAGGTCGTGTCCGTGGTGGCGCGGCAGGATGTCAGGCGGCGTTTTGGCTTTGCCCAAATCGTGCAGCAGGGCGGCGTAGCGTTCGGGTAGCGTCAGACCCATATCGGCGGCGCGTTGCAGCGTCATCAGGGTATGGATGCCGCTGTCGATTTCGGGATGATAGTCGGCGCGTTGCGGCACGCCGAAGAGGGCATCGACCTCGGGCAGCAAAACTTTGAGCGCGCCGCATTCGCGCAATACTTCAATCATCCTGCGGGGATTTTTTTCCATCAAGCCTTTCGCCAACTCCTGCCAGACACGTTCGGCAACCAAAGCGTCCGCTTCACCGTTTTTAACCATCTGCCGCATCAGTTTCATGGTTTCTTCGGCTATTTCAAATCCGTAGCGCGCGGCAAAGCGGGCGGTGCGCAGGATGCGGACGGGGTCTTCGGCAAAGGCGGGGGAAACGTGGCGCAAAATGCCCGCCGCCAAATCCTGTTGTCCGCCGAAGGGGTCGATGATGAGGTCGTCTGAATCCTGCGCCATCGCGTTGATGGTCAGGTCGCGGCGCATCAAATCCTGCTCCAGCGTAACGTCTTTGTCGGCGTGAAAACTGAAACCGGCGTAGCCCTTGGCGATTTTGCGTTCGGTGCGGGCGAGGGCGTATTCTTCGTGGGTGTCGGGGTGGAGGAACACGGGAAAATCTTTGCCGACCGGCTGGAAGCCCTGCGCCAGCATGGTTTGTGCGTCGGCACCGACGACCACCCAGTCTCGGTCTTTGACGGGCAAACCCAAAAGATAATCGCGGACGGCGCCGCCGACGAGGTAGGTTTTGATGGTGTGTGTTTTCTGAGTCATTGAATTGGTCTTGGGTAACAATCAGAATGTATAGTGGATTAACTTTAAACCGGTACGGCGTTGCCTCGCCTTAGCTCAAAGAGAACGATTCTCTAAGGTGCTGAAGCACCAAGTGAATCGGTTCCGTACTATTTGTACTGTCTGCGGCTTCGTCGCCTTGTCCTGATTTAAATTTAATCCACTATAGTTGAATACAGGTCGTCTGAAAAACGGTTCGGCAAAATTCGCTGTTAATTTAGCGAAACGCGTTGCACTCGTTTTCAGACGACCTTGTGGCAAAACGTAAGGTTTATTTTGCCGCTTTGTTGCTGTCGATAATCTTCAGTCCGGCTGAAACCAGGCTGCCGATGTCGGCGACGTTGGCAGGCATAATCAGAGTTGTGCTTTCTTTTGCCAAATTGCTGAATGCTTCGACATATTGCTCGGCAACTTTCAGGTTGACGGCTTCGGAGCCGCCTTCTGCGCGGACAGCCTCGGCGATTTTACGGATGGCGTCGGCGTTGGCTTCGGCAACCAGGCGCAGGGCTTCGGCTTCACCTTGTGCGCGGTTGATGCGGGCGATTTTTTCGCCGTTTGACGCATTGATGGCGGCTTGCGCTTCACCTTCGGACTGTTGGATTTCCGCTTCGCGCTGACCGCTGGCAAGGTTGATTTGCTCGATTTTGCGGCCTTCGGATTCGGCGATGCGGGCGCGTTTTTCACGTTCGGCGGTAATTTGCGCCTGCATAGAACGCAGGATTTCTTGCGGCGGAACCAAGTCTTTGATTTCGTAACGCAATACTTTCACGCCCCATGCGCCTGCCGCTTCGTCGAGCGCGGAAACGACAATGCTGTTGATTTCGTCGCGTTCTTCAAACGTTTTGTCCAACTCCATGCGGCCGATAACCGAACGCAGCGTGGTTTGGGCAAGCTGGGTAATCGCCATGATGTAGTTGCTGGAGCCGTAGGAAGCGAGTTTCGGATCGGTTACTTGGAAGTAGATGATGCCGTCAACGGTAAGCTGGGTGTTGTCGCGTGTGATACAAACTTGGCTGGGAACGTCCAAAGGCACTTCTTTGAGCGAGTGGCGGTAGGCGACGCGGTCGACGAAAGGAATCAGGATGTTCAGACCGGCGGTCAGCGCGTTGTGGAATCTGCCGAGGCGTTCGACGACGTAAACTTCCTGCTGCGGCACGACGATAAAGGCTTTGAAGCCGAAAATCAAGACGACGATCAGCAGGATGACGGGCAAGCTGTATAAAAAGTCCATTGTTTTTCCTTTTAAACCATAACAGGGCGGATTACTGAATCAATTCAAACGAATGAGTAAGACATTACCGTTTTTACCGGTAATCACGGCAGTAGAGGTCGTCTGAACGGCATCGGCATTTTCAGCCTGCGCCTGCCAGCGCGTCCCCCGATAAGAAACTTCATAGCAATCGCCGTGAAGGCGGCGGAGGATTTGAACGGTCTGTCCGATGTCCAAATCATCGTTCAATTCTTGGCGGGGCGCAGTTTTTTTGAATTTACTGTGTACCACCCAGATACCGACGGCGGATAAAACGGCTGCCGCAGCGACGGCAATCGACGTATCGCCGGTCAGCCAATACACCAAACCTGCACCGAACAAAGCCGCACTGACCACCAAGAGATACACAGTGCCGACGAACAGCTCGACGATCAGGACGGCGGCAGCGGCAATAAACCAAGTGGTCATGCGGGATTCCTTTCATTATTAATGTGTAGGGACAGGCTTCATCATAGCTGTATCGCAGGTAATATTCAAACGGCTTTGACTCGGGAAAGGTCGTCTGAAAACGGGGAAGGCCGCTTTCAGACGACCTTTACTTCATACGAACCTCAATCCTCTTTTTTCTCCAACGCGGCAAAGGCAGCCTTCATGGTCGGGTTTTTGCGTACTAATTTTTTGACGGTCAGGTCGGTTGCTTTGTTGTTGGCGAGGCGCAGGTTGTTTTCTGAAGAGAGTAGGGCTTCTTTGGTTTTTTGCAGGTGGCTGATGGTTTTGTCGATTTCGTCGATGGCGGTTTGGAACTTGCGGCTGGCGAGTTCGTAATTGCGGGCGAAATCGGTTTTGAACTTGTCCAAGTCTTCTTCAAAATGCGTGATGTCGATGTTTTGCGCGCGCATTTGTGCCAATTCCTGTTTGTATTTCAATGAATTGAGCGCGGCGTTGCGCAGCAGGGAGACGATGGGGATGAAAAACTGCGGGCGCACGACGTACATTTTCGGGTAAGCGTAGGATACATCGACGATGCCGTTGTTGTAGAGTTCGCTGTCGGCTTCCAAGAGTGAGACGAGTACGGCGTATTCGCAGTTTTTCTCTCTGCGGTCTTTGTCCAACTCTTTAAAAAAGTGTTCGTTTTTCTTTTTGGTGGCGGTTTCGTCGCTTTCGTTTTTCATCTCGAACATGATGGAGATGATTTCGTTGCCTTCTTCGTCGGTTTCGCGGTAGATGTAGTCGCCTTTGCTGCCGGTTTTGGCGTCGTTGTCTTTGCCGAATACGGCTTGGGGAAAGGCGGTGGTGCGGATGCGGTTGAATTCGGTTTCGCAGTGCTGCTCTAGGCTTTCACCTATCATTTTGGTGGACTGTCTGGCTTTGAAGTCTTTGTAGAAGGCGATGGTTTCGTCTTTTTGTTTGAGTTCGGCTTCGTATTTTTCGCGCAGGCTTTGTTTTTCCAACTGGTTTTCTTTGGATTGCAGCATGAGCTGGGTGTTCAGATTGCTCAATTCGCGCTCTTTTTCGGCAACGGCTTTGGTGATTTCCAGCTCTTTTTCCATGTTTTTCGCCGTTTCCAGCGATTTTGCCTGCGCTTTCAGTTCTGCAATCAATTTATCTTGTTCGGCGATTTGCGCTTTCAGACGACCTTCGATTTCGGCGGCGGCAAGTTTGCTGTCTTTTTCGTAGGCGTTGATTTGGTTGGATAGGGCGGCGATTTCGTGGTTTTTGTCGGCTAGGATTTTGTCGAACTGATTTTGTGCCTGCGCTTGGGCAAGCTGCATATCGCTTTGAAACTGCATCTGCGCCTGTTGCAGGCGCTCGTGGATTTCGGTTTGAAATTCTTGGGTGCGGACTTGGTTCAGGATGTCGGCGTAACTGGCTTCGTTGACGGTAAACGCGGTGTGGCAGTGCGGGCATTTGATTTCGTGCATGGTGGGTTTCCCTTTTATTTGAGAGTGGGATTTTAGCAGAAAGGTCGTCTGAAAAAGTTTTAGCAAAACTCGCTGCGCACGTTTTGGCGAAACCCTTACGGGTTTTCAGACGACCCTGTTGCTTTATAGTGGATTAACAAAAATCAGGACAAGGCGACGAAGCCGCAGACAGTACAGATAGTACGGTACCGATTCACTTGGTGCTTCAGCACCTTAGAGAATCGTTCTCTTTGAGCTAAGGCGAGGCAACGCCGTACCGGTTTAAAGTTGATCCACTATACATTCAATCGTAAACTGCGTTGCCGACATCGAGGCGGAAATCATGAAACTCGTTGAGCGTGCTGCGGTGGCCGATGCTGATGATGATGCTCTGCGGCAGTTTTTGCTTCAAGGCGCGGTAGAGCAGGGCTTCGGTCGGTTCGTCCAAAGCGGCGGTGGCTTCGTCGAGTAGGATGACTTTGGGCTGTGAAAGCAGGGCGCGGACGAAGGCGACGCGTTGCAGTTCGCCGGGGGAGAGTTTATGTTGCCAGTCGTCGGTTTTGTCCAATTTATCAATGAGATAACCTAAACGACAGGTGTTCATGGCTTCGGCTAGTTCGGGATGCTGTTTGTCGATGTCGGGATAACAAATCGCGTCGCGCAGGCTGCCTTGCGCCGTGTAGGGGCGTTGCGGCAGGAAGAGGATGTCTTGATGCGGCGGACGACTGACTTTGCCGCTGCTGCCGAACGGCCAAAGCCCTGCCAGCACGCGCAGCAGCGAGGTTTTGCCGCAACCGCTAGGGCCGCGTATCAGCAGAGAATCGCCGCTTTTGAGGTTGACGTTGATGCCGCTCAACAGGACTTCGCCGTTGTGGCGGAACAGGGCGACGTTTTCCAGCGAGAGGTCGTCTGAAACTTCGGTAATGTCGGGTTGCTGCGCGCTGTGTTGTTCTTCCGTACTCAACAAGAATCCGTACAGACGCTCCAGTCGGGCGCGGTAGGCGGTGAATGTGTTGTAGAACATCCGAAAGAAGGAGAGGGCGTTTTGCAGTCGGGCGAAGGCTTGGACGGTCTGCTGGATGTCGCCGATTTTGATTTGTCCGGCAAACAGGCGCGGGGCTTGCAAAATAATGGGGAAGAGCTTGATTCCGTTGGTAAACATATCATTAAAGCCGCTCAAGCAGACGCTTTGGCGGGCAATGCGCCAACGGTTGCGGATGATGGCTTTGAAGCGGTCGGCAAGCTGGTCGTGTTCGTGTTTTTCGCCGCTGTAAAACGCCACGCTTTCGGCGTGGTCGCGCACGCGGATGAGGGAGTAGCGGTAGTCGCCGTTGAGTTTTTCGTTTTCATAGTTGTAACGAATCAAAGGGTTGCCTATCCACATGGCGATAAAGGTCGCCAAAATCACAAACATATAGACAAACCAAACGATGCCGTGCGGAATGTCGAAGCCGAACACGGTCAGGATGCCCGCCAAGCCCCACAAGACAACGGCAAATTCCAGCGAGGTAACGACCGAATTGACCATGCCGCGCACAAATTCTATGGTCGAGGCGATGAAATCCTGCGCATCTTGTTGGATACGCTGGTCGATGTTGTCCGGCGCATGGCGGCGCATTTGCAGGCGGTAGTAGTTTTTGTCGGCAAGCCAGCGCGTCGTCAGCACTTCATTGAGCCGCTCCGACCATTTAATTGCCAAGCCTTGATCGAGAAAATCGTTGACGACGTTGTTAAACGCTCGCACCAACACCACACCCGCGTTCATCGCGGCAAACATCCAAAACGCGGAGGCGTTCAAATCCTGCAGCGAGTCGTAAAGCCCTTTGGACATAAAAGTACTCAATACATTCAGCCGTACTTCAGTTAACAGCAGCGCAATCATCGCCGTAATCAGCAGCAATACTTTGACCGCGCTTTTCGGCGTCAGACACAGCCGCAGGATATAGGCGAACTCCCGCCCGAAGCGCGTTTCGCGTGCCAAAAACAGAATCACCGCAGAGGCGGCGGCGACCATCAATAAGGTTTGTAACAGCCAAGACGGCGTGGAATAAAGCTCGATTTGCCATTTTTGCATTGCGTTATCTCTTTAGTCAGATTGATCAGACAGCAGGCAGAGGTCGTCTGAAAACTGAATTTGTCATTTGTTTGTAGGGTTTGAGGTAAAAATTGAGAGAGTGTTGTATTTTTTGTTTTTACAAATGGTTCTCATAACGAAGTATAGAAGTGCGGAATGTTATCAAATATAATTGTGTAACAAAATTACTTTGTGATTTTTAACACGCTTATTGCAACAAAAATAACCCACCTCAAAAACAGAAGGAATTTATGAACAGCAAATTAGCCCTGATGCCGCTTTTGATTGCGAGCGCATTTTCTTATGCCGCCGATGAAGCGACACCCGAAACCCCTGTGCAACAGCAGTTGCAGGAAGTCAATGTCCGCGCCGACGCCAAACGCGTCAAAGCCGCCCGCTCTTACTCCATCGCCAGCGACGGCGACTTGCGCGACCGCGTGAACTTGGGCGTATTGGGCAAAGCCAACGCCTTTACCGCGCCGATTACCGTCGTCAACTACGACGAACAAGCCCTCAACAACACCGAAGCGCGTACTTTGGTGGATGCCGTAGCGAAAAAAGACGCTTCCGTTTGGCAGTTCGGCGGCGAAAGCAACACATTGACCGGCCTGTATTTCCGCGGTTATCAGCTTGATGCGCGCCAATTCAGCGTCAACGGTTTGGCGGGCATGTACGGCACGCAAGGCACAGCCAGCGTGCAAGTCGGCTCCGCGCAATTGATTAAAGGCGCGTCCACCGCCGTAAACGGCATGGACCCTGAAGGCGCGGTATCTGGTTCCGTCAATATCGAAACCAAAAAAGCCGCCGATGAAGGCAACCGCAAAATCGGCTTGGGCTGGTTCAGCAACAACCGCGCCCAAGGTACGTTCGACTTGGGTCAACGCTTCGGCGAAAACAAAGAATTCGGCGTGCGCGCCAACGGCAAACTGCGCCACGGCGACACCCCGCGCCACGGTTACAGCGAGGACAACAAAGAATTTGCCTTGAATGCCGACTACCGCGGCGAAAAACTGCGCGTGGCGTTCGATTCCATCTACGCGAAACGCAAAACCAACGGCGGCCGCGCGCGTATGCAGGATATTCAAAACGCCAACGGCCGCTTGTTTGACGCGCCCGATGGCAAAGTGAACCTGCTGCCAAGTTGGAACTGGCAGAACACCGTCGGTCGAACCAATATGCTGACTTTCGAATGGGATGCGTTTGAGAATGCGCAAATTACCGGCGGTATCGGTTACAACAAGGCGCGTTATTACGGCACGCTGATTTCTCCGACTATTTGCGGTAAAGATGGCGCAAGCAGCCAAACCGCAACCTGCTCAAGCGCCAACCAATACCACACAGGCACGGCGCGCCTGACCGACCAATATTTCCGCACTTTGAGTATGAACCTTACTGCACGCGGTGAATTTGAAACCGGGCCGGTAACACATAACTGGAGTACTGCTTTTGACCGCATTATCCGTCAACGTGCAACGATCAATGGTAGTGCAGCCGGTAAAAGCAAGGTAGAAGTTAAAGCAAACGAAAATATTGAGAGTAAATTGGCATCGTTTAGAGCTGACTATCCAAACTCATGGGCGAACTCTGCCAACTTGGATGCCAATATCAAGGTTAACAGTTTGGCTTTGTCCGACACACTGGGCTTCGTCGACAACAAATACCGCCTGACCTTGGGCGGACGCTTCCAAGCGGTTGAATACACCGATAAAAAAGAAGGTAAAAGCGGAGATTCCAAACGCTTCAGCCCAATGCTGATGGCTGCATGGGTGCCGCAGCCCGATTTGGTCGTGTACGGCAACTATATGGAAGACTTGGAGCCTGCCGACATCAAAACCGATGATTCCGGTGAAACCACGATGTCCAAACCGCGCGTCAGCCGTCAATTTGAAATCGGCGTACGCAAAAACTGGGGTGACTTTGTCACTACTTTGAACGCGTTCCAAATCAAACGCCCGGGTTACTGGCGCGGCAATACCAAAAAAGGTACTGATTTTGCAGCATACAAAGCAGCAGGAGGCGCAGCCGGTGACAAACAAGGTTTTGAGCGTAACCGCGGTATCGAGTTCAACACCTATGCCAATCTGTTGAACAACACCCTGCGTCCGAGCTTTGGCTTAATGTACCTGCAATCGACTGTGAAAAATTATCCGAACGCAGCCGATAATCTTGTTAACGGCGTACAAGTTGCCAACCCGCGCGTGATTGCCAAAGCGGGCGTGGAATGGGATACCCCGTTTGCCAAAGGTCTGACCTTGAACGGCAATGTTTCGTATTTCGGCAAGTCTTACCAAGACACGCAAAAACAATACGCCTTCCCGTCCTATACCTTGGTTGACGTAGGCGCGCGCTACAAAACCAAGCTGGGTAAAAATACTTTGACCGTCAGCAGCTCGGTAGAAAACCTGTTCAACAAAAACTACTGGCAGGTACAGCGCGGCCAATACGACCGCAGCTTCGCCGTCGTCGGCATGCCGAGTACTTATTGGCTGAAAGCGGAATTGGATTTCTAATATCCGAACAGGTCAACCGGCAAAGACAAAGGTCGTCTGAAAATCCTCAATCTGGGTTTTCAGACGACCTTTACTAAAAAGCAAGCATTGTGATGATAAATATTTTCGTTTAAAATTGCGCGTTTGCTCTAATTCGGCATTATCTATCCACAGGCGAGAGAGGTCGTCTGAAACCCTTTTAAACCATCATCCGCCCGACCCGCGCGATCAGACGGATTTACCGACAGGAAACTCAAATGGCAGCATTCAATACCCAAAAAGTATTGTCCGTACACCACTGGACGGATGCGTATTTCACCTTTACCTGCACCCGAGACGAATCGTTGCGCTTCGAAAACGGCCAATTCGTCATGGTCGGATTGATGGTGGACGGCAAGCCGCTGATGCGCGCATACAGCGTCGCCTCCGCCAACTGGGAAGAACACCTCGAATTTTTCAGCATTAAAGTCCAAGACGGCCCTCTGACCAGCCGCCTGCAACACCTTAAAGTCGGCGACGACGTGTTGATCAGCAAAAAACCGACCGGAACTTTGGTTGCCGGCGACCTGAATCCCGGCAAACACCTTTACCTGTTGAGTACCGGTACCGGCATCGCCCCTTTCTTGAGCATCACCAAAGACCCTGAAATTTACGAGCAATTTGAAAAAATCATCCTCGTGCACGGCGTGCGTTACAAAAAAGATTTGGCGTACTACGACCGCTTCACCAAAGAATTGCCCGAACACGAATACCTCGGCGACTTGGTTAAAGAAAAACTGATTTACTACCCCATCGTTTCCCGCGAAGACTACGAACACCACGGCCGCCTGACCGACCTGATGGTTAGCGGCAAACTGTTTGAAGACATCGGTCTGCCCAAAATCAACCCGCAAGACGACCGCGCCATGCTCTGCGGCAGTCCAGCCATGCTGAAAGACACCTGCAAAGTTCTGGACGATTTCGGTTTGACCGTCTCCCCGAAAACCGGCGTACGCGGCGACTACCTGATTGAGCGCGCGTTTGTGGATCAATAAGGTTTTTGTTTTTAAGGATAGATAAAGGTCGTCTGAAAAGTTATGAAAACTTTTCAGACGACCTTTTGGCTTTTAAACCGATAATAGGTAAACGAATGAAAGAATCAGGTGGGAGAATTTATATCACATCGGCTTTGTGATACATTTCATATCTTTACAAACCGCTATATGAAAGGCGGCGGGTAGGCAGTTTGACTGTTTGACAGTGGATTCAAATAGAAAATATTTGTACCGTGATTGCCGCGGCAGGTATTTCTTATTTGAATTTACTCCTTTCCAATCTGCCGTTTCATTCCCGATTATCGCGCCCTTCGTTATTGCACATCAAAAATACAGGAAAACAAATGTTTTGGTACATCATAGGTTTTTGCGCCTTTGTCGTTTCGCTTCTCGCGCTTTGGGTCAACGCCAGCGCATTCGGTATGCAGGATGACGATACGCCGCAATCGGAATACGAAAAACGCCTTGGTCTGGGAACGAAATTGAAAGACAAGGAAACCGCCGCCAAAGAGCGTGCCGCCGCGCGTTTCCATCCGGACGATTGAGCCGTTTGGCAATATGGGTTTCAGACGGCATAAGGAGTCCGAACAATGAAAAAATGCGTTGTCCTGACCGGCGCGGGAATCAGCGCCGACAGCGGGTTGCTGACTTTTCGCGATGCGGGCGGTTTGTGGGAAGGACATAAGGTTACAGATGTTTGTACGCCCGAAGCCTTGGCGAACAATCCCAAGCTCGTGATTGATTTTTACAACCAGCGCAGGCTTCAGGCAAACGCCGCCGAGCCGAACGCCGCGCATCTGGCGTTGGTCAAGCTGGCGCAATATTACGATGTGCACATCATCACGCAGAATGTGGACGGGCTGCACGAGAAGGCAGGCAGCAGCAAAGTATTGCACTTGCACGGCGAGCTGAACAAACTGCGCAGCACCGTCGATGAAGAAGAAATCATCGAATTTACCGGCGAGCAGACCGACGATGTGCGCGACAGCCAAGGCAATCCGATGCGCCCGCATATCGTGTTTTTCGGCGAACAGGTGCCGATGTTTGACGCGGCGGTTGAGGAAATGCGCGATGCCGATGTGGTCATGATCGTCGGCACGTCGATGCAGGTTTATCCGGCGGCTTCGCTGATTCATTACGCGCCGCCCGATGCGGAACGCTATCTGGTCGATCCGAACCCGCAAAGCGTGGGCGCGGATGTCGAAGTGATTCCGAAACGCGCGGCGGAAGGTGTGCCGGCATTGGTCGAGTATTTGATTGGTCGGGTTTGAGAATTAAGGAAAGGTCGTCTGAAGAAGTTTCAGACGACCTTTGGTATTGTATGGAGTTATGGGGTTGGAGATTGTTTGGCGGGAAGTTTAAATGTTAAGAGTGGATATTGTCTTCACTCTTGCCCCTAGATGACTAACCTATCGCTGTCATTCCCGCGCAGGCAGGAATCCGGAAGTTTAAAGTTATGGCAGCTTTGAATCATTCCGAAATGCCGAAGCCTGGATTCCCGCTTGCGCGGGAATGACGATGGATAAGGGTTTCTTTGAATTTTTTAAAGATAGGTTTGGTGGTGGTTTTCGTGGGCAAAGCCCACGCTACGGTTGGGCTATTGATTGGGTTTAGGATAAAAGGTCGTCTGAAATCTTTTGATTTGACGGTAGATTGAGTTGGAAATTGGAATCGCAGAATATTCAATAATTCTTGTTGGGTTTTACCTCAATCTATACTTGCTTAAAACCATTGTTTTTGAAAAGGTAAAAT
>NZ_KV812072.1:19139-24068 GCF_001813335.1 Neisseria sp. HMSC055H02
TATCTGAAATTTATCTATGGATACGCTACGAAGAGCCAAGATAAAAATATCAAAAATGTATTGGAGCTTGGAGAATTAAAGCAGGATGATGAAATCTTGGATTATGGAGGTACGCTGGAATTGATAGGCGGTAGGTATGATCTTCCGACCGGTTTTAGCATAGATATAGTTTGCCGGGAAATAGAGTTAGAATTTTTAGATCAGGAGAATTTCAATTAAACAAGCCGCGGTTATATATGAAATCTTTAGGGAGATTGGTTTTTAATCTGACGCAACTATCTCGCATATTGTTTTGCCGCCCAGCCTACTTAAAAGGTCGTCTGAAAACCCGAATCCGTTTTCAGACGACCTTTATTTTTCGTCGGCTTTATTGTCCGCGTAAGAACAGTGCGTCCAGTTCTTTCAGCGTCAGTTTCACCCAGGTCGGGCGGCCGTGGTTGCATTGGTTGCTGCGCGGGGTGTTTTCCATGTCGCGCAGGAGGGCGTTCATTTCGGGCAGGGTGAGCTGGCGGCCGGCGCGGACGGAGCCGTGGCAGGACATGGTGGCGAGGATGTGGTTTTCGTGTTCTTCGATGGTTTGGCTGCTGCCGACTTGGGCGAGTTCGCCCAATACGTCTTTGGCGAGCGAGACGACATCGGCTTTTCCAAGCATAGCGGGGACGGCGCGGACGGCGAGGGTGTTGCCGCCCATGTCGGACAATTCCAGCCCGAAGCCTGCCAACGTGTCGGCGTGGTCGGCGAGGGCGGCACATTCTTCGTGGGACGCGGCGAAGGTAACGGGGATGAGCAGGCGTTGGCTTTGCAGGTTGCCGTTTTCCTGCCGCTGGCGTTTCATTTTTTCGTAGTTGACGCGTTCGGCGGCGGCGTGCATGTCGATGAGCAGCAGGCTGTCTTCGGCTTGGGCGAGGATGTAGATGCCTAATAGTTGTGCGATGGCGAAGCCGAGCGGCGGCAGTTCGGGTTTGGGGTCGTCTGAAAAGGCACGTGCGGGGTTTTCAGACGACGTGGGGGATGTGCTGCCGAAGCGTGCTTGTTCGAATTGTGCCAACTCGATATCGGCCTCATCGGCTGCGGTGTTTTTGAAGAGTTCGGCGTAGGTGTTGAGGGCGGCGCGGCTTTCGCGCAGGGACAGGCTGCGTTGCTGCGGCGCGCGTGCTGCCTGATAGGGCATGGGGGCGGTTTTGCCTGAACTGAAGGCGTTGCGCGGTTCGGAGGCGTGTGTGCTTGGTGCGGCGGCGAAAATATTTTCAGACGTGGTCGGGTTTGGGTGGAACCCGTTAGGCTCGTTTTCAGACGACGTTGCCGCGGGACGGATACCTGTGATTTCGTGCAACACTTCGCCTGCGTTGCCGACGCTTTCGGTCAAGTCGGCGCGGGTGTCGGCGAGGGCTTTGTTGAGGGTGTGGAAAACGAGTTGGTGCACCTGCTGGCTGTCGCGGAAGCGGATTTCGGTTTTGGTGGGGTGGACGTTGACGTCCACGGCTTCGGGCGGCAGGTCGAGGAAGAGGACGAAGGCGGGGGTGAGGACGTTGTGCAATACGTCGCGGTATGCCTGTTTGACGGCGTGGAGCATGACTTTGTCGCGCACGAAGCGGTGGTTGACGAAGCAGTATTGTTTGTCGGTTTTGCCTTTGGCGAAGGTGGGTTTGGCGATGGCGCCGTAGAGCCGCAGCGCGCCGTTACCGCTGTCGATTTCTAAGGATGCTGCCTGAAAGTCTTCGCCGACGATGGCGGCTATGCGTTCGTGCAGGCTTTGGGCGGGGAATTTGAACACTTGTTTGCCGTCGCGTTTGAGCGAGAAGGCGATGTGCGGATGCGCCAGCGCGAGGCGTTCGAGCATGGTGGCGCAGTGGGCGTATTCGGTGTTTTCGGATTTGAGGAATTTGCGCCGCGCGGGGGTGTTGAAGAAGAGTTCGGCGGCTTCGATGGTGGTGCCGACGGGATGGGCGGCGGCGGTGGGGCTGCTGAGTTTGCCGTCTTCGGCTTTGACTTGGGTCGCGTGCGCGCTGCCGTCTTGGCGGCTGGTCAGGGTCAGGCGGCTGACGGAGGCGATGCTTGCCAAGCCTTCGCCGCGAAAGCCCATGCTGGCGACGTGTTCCAAGTCGTTTAAGGTTTTGATTTTGCTGGTGGCGTGGCGGTGGAGTGCGAGTTCGATGTCGTCGGGGTGGATGCCGCCGCCGTTGTCGCTGACGCGGATGAGGCGGATGCCGCCGCCTGCCAGCTCGACTTCGATCGCCGTCGCGCCTGCGTCTATGCTGTTTTCGACGATTTCTTTGAGGGCGTTGGCAGGACGTTCGACCACTTCACCGGCGGCGATTTGGTTGACGAGGTGGTCGGGCAGGGCGGCGATTCGGGACATGGGTTTCTTCCGTTTTCAAACTGGCGGGTATTATAGCAAAAGGTCGTCTGAAAACCGGAATCGGGATTTCAGACGACCTTTTGAAATTTAACTGCCGTTTTACAGGATACTTGTAGCCTTACTTTGTCTTATTTGAGATTCTCCAACAATTTTTCCCCATCAGTAATCTGAGATAATGTTTGGGCAAAAGGAAAAGAACGTCCCAAAATGGATTTAACCTGTCTTGCTTTGATTGGATTTTGACTTAAATCGACAAAATGTTCTAATTTCTGAAAAAATGTTTTATTATCAACGCCATAATGATGAGTTTTCTCTACGATTCCTGTTGCTTGACCATATGCAACAATTCCTTGTCCGGAGGCGTATAGGAATACATAGTCTCCTTTTTTAATCCGACAGATTTTTTCTTTGTAGCCATCTTCAAATGCAGCAGCTACTTGGTTTGTCATCATGAAATTATGGTCTTCCAAGTCGTTGGCACTATTAGTATTTAATAAGAAATATCGTGTTGTAGTTGAATTATCAAATTCTTCGTCTTTTTGTTTGTCAATCATTCGTTTGTTCTCCCAGTCTTGAATAATGAATTCTTGAATTAAATCATTAATGATGTCTTGGCGGGTTGTTTCCCAAGCATCAGCAAGCTCTTGCAAAATCAAATCATCTTTAATGGATAAACGTAAACTCAACGTAATCTTATTTTGATTTCGTTGGTTATATATTTCTGTGCGGCGGTCGATATAGCTGTTGGGCATAGTTAGATCCTTTTGTTTTTTAGGATTAAATAAAATATCAGGAGGAAGTGCTCCCTTCTTGATGAAGATTATTATGCTATATTTTAATTTCAAATGAAATAAAAATTATTCTTAAATTATTCTTAATTTATTATATTATTGTTTTTATTTATAATAAAATATAATAATAACTTTTATGGGAGGTTGGCTGAATCAGGTAATTTATAGCAAAAGGTCGTCTGAAAACCGGAATCGGGATTTCAGACGACCTTTTGACAAGATAGGCGGTTTATTTGTTTTCTGCTTCTTCAAAGCCGACGACTTCCAAGCCGAAGCCGGTCAGGCCGGTGAAGGCGGAAGGCTGTCCTAACACGCGCAGTTTGCCGACGTTGAGGCCGGCGAGGATTTGCGCGCCGATGCCGTAGCTTTTGCTGTCCCATTTGTAGGCTTGGTTGGCGCCTTTGGGCAGGGTGCGGTCGAGCAGGGTGGCGCCGTCTTCGGTGCGGTGCAGGAGGATGACGACGCCGCTTTCGGCTTGCTGGATGCGCTCAAGGGCTTTGGGCAGCGACCAGGAATGGCGCGGGTTGGCTTGGATGAAGTCCATGACGCTGAAGGGTTCGTGTACGCGGACGAGGGTTTCGGTGTCGGCGGCGGGTTTGCCTTTGACGAGGGCGAGGTGGGTTTCGCCGGAGAGTTTGTCGACGTAAACGTGTTGCTGGAATTCGCCCCACGGGGTTTGTACGGGGGCGTTGCCCATGTCTTCGAGTAGGCTTTCGGTGCGGCTGCGGTATTCGATGAGGTCGGTAATCGTGCCGATTTTGAGGTTGTGTTCTTCGGCGAACTTCATCAGTTCGGGCATGCGCGCCATGGTGCCGTCGTCGTTGATGATTTCGCAGATGACGGCGGCGGGGATGAGTCCGTTCATTTGTGCCAAGTCGACGCCGGCTTCGGTGTGTCCGGCGCGTACTAGGACGCCGCCTTTTTGCGCACGCAGGGGGAAGATGTGGCCGGGTTGGACGATGTCTTCGGGTTTGGCGGTCGGGGAGACGGCGGTTTGGATGGTCAGGGCGCGGTCGGCGGCGGAAATGCCGGTGGTGATGCCTTGCGCCGCTTCGATGGAAACAGTAAAGTTGGTACCGTATTGCGCGCCGTTTTTCTGGGTCATCATGGGCAGGCCGAGCCGCTCGACCATGCTGCCTTCCATCGGCAGGCAAACCAGTCCGCGCGCGTGTTTGATCATGAAGTTGATGGCTTCGGGGGTGACGAACTGCGCCGCCATCAGCAAATCGCCTTCGTTTTCGCGGTCTTCCGCGTCGGTGATGATGACCATTTTGCCGGCTTTGATGTCGGCAAGGATTTCGGGGATGGAGGAAATGTGGGGCATGGTGCGTCTTTCTTGATGGTCGGGTTGGGCTGTGGCGTGTTCTTGATCCAGCCACATGGCGGGCATTTGCGCCGCCTGTTCGATTTTGCGGGCCTTTTTCTCGCCGAAGGATTTGTTTTTCAGAAGGGCGGACAATTCACCTTGGTTGATGGCGATGGCTTCGGCAAAACGGGTTTGCTGGCCGCAGTATTTGTCCGCTATCCATTGCCGCAGGTTGCGGCGGCGCAGGTCGGTGGTGTTCATGATGTGTGGTGTGGCTGAAAGGATGTAGGCGATTGTAGTCTTGTCTTTACCAAAAGGCAAACTGTGTTTAACGGCGGATTTTCATTACCTTTTGGTAATGTTTTGACAGGAGGTCGTCTGAAAAACAAAAATGGCGTTTTCAGACGACCTTTGCTTGAAATCTGAACATTTGAAAGAATATGGGAGACCTTTGCAAAATTCCTTTTCCCCCG
>NZ_KV812073.1:0-222 GCF_001813335.1 Neisseria sp. HMSC055H02
AAAATGGACGCACTGTATGTTTCCGCCCCATTTTATTTCGACGATGATTTTCAGGTCTGTTATGGCGAACACTACAATACCGTTTTTCCTTTGCTTGTCCCGTTGTATAAACAGGAAGCGGAATTGGTGGAAAAAAAGGGTTGGAATGCTTTTGAGCAGTTCTTGCTGGATAATGAAGTTGACAACCTTTCGGATATGAATAGGAAACCGTTTGTTTGGTAA
>NZ_KV812074.1:0-13028 GCF_001813335.1 Neisseria sp. HMSC055H02
TAATTGGAGTAACCTAAAATTTACGGTATCTTTTGCGGTATCTGAAAAATACCTCGAAAAAATACCGTAAAAATGAAGCTGAACGACCGATAAATCAAAAACGCCAAGCCCGCCGAAAAACCATTCAAGCTGAATGACGGGAAGGGCTTGTATCTGTATATCAATAGGAACGGCGGGAAGTTATGGCGGTTTGACTTTTCGTATAACGGCAAACGGAAAACGCTTTCAATCGGCAAATATCCGACCGTATTACTGGTAGAAGTCCGCCAAGCCGCCGAAAACGCCTGCCGCTTGCTTGTATCGGGGCAAGACTCCGGCGAAGCCAAACAACAGGAAAAGCGCGAACGGCAAGCCGCCGTCATTAATACCTTTCGGAACATCGCCGCCGAGTGGCACAAACACCGTGAAACGGGATTGACAGGCAATCACGCCGCCCGTGTATGGGACAGCTTGGAAAAGGACGTTTCCCTGCGCTGGGCAGTTTGCCCGTCAGTGAAATCAAAGTCAGTCAGGTAAAAGCGGTGGCAGCAAGGGGAGCGCTTGAAACGGCGGGGCGGATATTGCAGCGCATCAAGTCTGTTTTCACTTATGCGATACGGACGGAGCGGGCAAAGAACCACCCCGCTGTTCCTTTGGTAGGTTTAATCAAAGCCCCAAAAAAGAAACATCAGCCCGCATTACCGCAATCCGAGCTGACCGAGTTTTACCGTCGTTTGATGTTGGAACAAGCCGAACAGCAAACAAAAATAGCCATGCAGCTAATCATGCTGACCTTTGTCAGAAATGGAGAGCTTAGGACAGCGGAATGGTCGGAATTTGATTTAGACGGGGCAGAATGGAGCATACCCGTCGCCAAGATGAAGATGAAAGCCCCGCATATCGTCCCCCTTGCCGATTGGACGCTTGAACTCTTGGTAGAAATGAAGGAGCTGACAGGATATAGCCGTTATCTGTTCCCATCGGTAAAAGACCCTGACAAGTATATGAGTGAAAACAACGCGACGTTTTCCTACACCTAATGTCCTATGGAAGCTTTTATGCAGTGAACTATGTAATTTAATTGGTTATTTAAAAGGTCGTCTGAAAAGTATTTTTCAGACGACCTTTGCTCATTTCGACAACTTTTAAATCAGTTCCAAATCCGGGCCGGCGTTTTGGGCGCGGCGGCTGCGCAGTTGGATGTCCAAACGCAGGTCGTGGGCGGAGTCGGCGTTTTTAATAGCGTCTTGGAAGCTGATGTCGCCGCGTTCGTACAGCTCGTAAAGCGCTTGGTCGAAGGTTTGCATGCCCATGGCGGTAGATTTTTTCATCATTTCTTTAATGCCGTGGATTTCGCCTTTTTGAATCATCTCGGAAATAATCGGCGAATTGAGCAGGATTTCCACTGCGGCTACGCGGCCCTTGCCGCCTTCACGGGGAATCAGGCGTTGCGAGATGAAGGCTTGCAGGTTGAGCGACAAGTCGGTCAAAAGCTGGGTGCGGCGCTCTTCGGGGAAGAAGTTGATGATGCGGTCAAGCGCCTGGTTGGAGTTGTTGGCGTGCAGCGTGGCGAGACAGAGGTGGCCTGTTTCGGCGAACGCCAAGGCGTAGTCCATGGTTTCGCGGTCGCGAATCTCGCCGATGAGGATGACGTCCGGCGCCTGACGCAGGGTGTTTTTCAGTGCGGCAAACCAGTTTTCAGTATCCACGCCGACTTCGCGCTGGGTAATGATGCTTTTTTTGTGTTGATG
Source organism: Neisseria sp. HMSC055H02 (assembly GCF_001813335.1). Lineage (NCBI taxonomy): Bacteria > Pseudomonadati > Pseudomonadota > Betaproteobacteria > Neisseriales > Neisseriaceae > Neisseria > Neisseria sp. HMSC055H02. The sequence goes on from NZ_KV812074.1 coordinate 1,731, forward strand.
GACAAACTCAATCGGGTCTTCGATGGTGATGATGTGGTCTTGGCAATTTTCATTGCGGTGGTCAACCATCGCAGCGAGCGAGGTCGATTTGCCCGAACCGGTACCGCCGACGAAAATCACGAGGCCGCGTTTTTTCATCACCACGTCTTTCAAGACGGGCGGCAGATTGAGGCTGTCGAAATTCGGGATTTTGCTGGTAATGGATCGGAACACCAACGCCGTCGCGCCGCGCTGCACCATGGCATTGACACGGAAGCGGCTGGTGTCGGGCAGGCTGATGGCGAAGTTGCATTCGTTGGTGGAGGAAAACTCTTCGATTTGTTTGGTGGACATAATCGAAAAAGCGATTTCCATACATTTTTCGGAGGTCAGCGGCTCGTCGGTAATCGGCGTGATTTTGCCGTCCACTTTCATCGCAGGCGGGAAATTGGTCGTAATAAAGAGGTCGGAGCCTTTGTATTTGTTCATATGGCGCAGCCAAGTGAACAATTCGTCTTTTGCGCTGGGAGGATTGGTCATCATGATATTGGGTAATTTCGGTGGTTATTTTATTAAAATGGATTATATCAAATAAATCATGATACATAAAAATGGCAAGATTACCGTATCGAATAATAAGACAGGCGGGCAATATGGCGGATTCAATACGGGTATGGAATGCCGCCGCTGCTGTTATAATACCGCCCACAATTTTATGGAAAGGTAAAAAATGTCTGTACAAACAGTTGCGGTCATCGGCGCGATGGAGCAGGAAATCGAGCTTTTGCGCGAAGCAATGGGTAACGTCAAAAGCGTGTCTTTCGGTAAGTTTACCGCCTACGAAGGCGAGATAGCGGGCAAACGCATGGTATTGGTATTGAGCGGCATCGGCAAGGTCAACGCTGCGGTTTCAACGGCTTGGGTTATCCATCAATTCACGCCTGACTGCGTCATCAATACCGGCAGTGCGGGCGGCTTGGGCAAAGGTTTGAAAGTCGGCGACGTAGTGATCGGCACGGAAATCGCGCACCACGACGTCGATGTAACGGCGTTCGGCTATGTTTGGGGACAAGTGCCGCAACTGCCCGCCGTATTTGTTTCAGACGACCTCTTGGTCGGCAAGGCAAAACAGGCGGCGGAAGTGTTTGAAGGCGCGGCGGTAGAACAAGGTTTGATTGTCAGCGGCGACCGCTTTGTCCATAGCAGCGAAGGCGTGGCGGAAATCCGCAGCCACTTCCCCGAAGTCAAAGCGGTGGAAATGGAAGCAGCGGCGATTGCGCAAGCTTGCCACCAGTTGAACACGCCTTTCGTCGTGATCCGCGCGATGTCTGACTCGGCGGATGAAAAAGCGGACATCAGCTTTGAAGAGTTTTTGAAAACGGCGGCGGCAAGCTCGGCGAAAATGGTGGAAAAGATTGTCGCGTCGCTGTAAAACACGCATAAAATCATGCGGAAACAGTAAATTTCCGCTAGAATGTCAGGCTATTTCACTTTGCCTGAAGGTCGTCTGAACGGTCTATTTGATTTTCAGACGACCTTTTCAAAATCACTGCTTATCTTTCAAAATAACAATATGAAAAATATCCGAAACTTCTCCATCATTGCCCACATCGACCACGGCAAATCGACGCTTGCCGACCGCTTCATCCAATACTGCGGCGGCTTGGATTTGCGCGAAATGAGTACGCAGGTGCTCGACTCCATGGACATCGAAAAAGAGCGCGGCATCACCATCAAAGCGCAAACCGCCGCGCTCAACTACAAAGCACGCGACGGACAGGTGTATCAGCTCAACCTGATTGACACGCCGGGACACGTCGACTTTTCTTACGAAGTTTCCCGTTCGCTGTCCGCCTGCGAAGGCGCTCTGTTGGTCGTTGACGCATCGCAAGGCGTGGAAGCGCAAACCGTGGCGAACTGTTATACCGCGATTGATTTGGGCGTGGAAGTCGTGCCTGTTTTGAACAAAATCGACCTGCCCGCCGCCGACCCCGAACGCGTGGAACAGGAAATCGAAGACATCATCGGCATCGATGCCGTCGGCGCGGTGCAATGTTCCGCCAAAAGCGGCATCGGTGTGGAAGACGTTTTGGAAGAAATCGTTGCCAAAATCCCCGCGCCGACCGGCGATGAAAACGCGCCGCTGCAAGCCGTTATCGTCGATTCGTGGTTTGACAACTACGTCGGCGTGGTCATGTTGATCCGTGTGAAAAACGGCATCATCAAGCTGAAAGACAAAGTGCGCTTTATGAGCACCAAGGCGGAAACTCAGGTTGAGCAACTGGGCGTATTCACACCGAAATCGGTTCAAAAACAAGAACTCAAAGCCGGTGAAGTGGGCTTTTTGATTACCGGCGTGAAAGAATTGGGACAGGCGAAAGTCGGCGATACGGTGACTTTGGTTGCCAACCCCGCTTCTGAGCCGCTGCCCGGCTTCCAAGAAGTACAAAGCCAAGTATTCGCGGGACTCTACCCCGTGGAAAGCCACGACTACGAAGCTTTGCGCGACGCTTTGGAAAAATTGCAGCTTAACGACGCTTCGCTGAAATTCGAACCTGAAGTTTCTCAGGCATTGGGCTTCGGCTTCCGCTGCGGCTTCTTGGGTCTGCTGCACTTGGAAATCGTGCAAGAACGCTTGGAGCGCGAGTTCGACATGGATTTGATTACCACCGCGCCGACGGTGGTTTACGAAGTCGTGTTGAAAAGCGGCGAGAAAATCGAAGTCGAAAACCCGTCCAAACTGCCCGACATCGGCAGCATCGAAACCATTCTCGAGCCGATTATTACCGCGACCATCCTCGTGCCGCAGGAATACGTCGGCAATGTCATGACTTTGTGTAACCAAAAACGCGGCGTGCAAGTCAATATGCAGTACATGGGCCGCCAAGTCATGCTGACTTACGACTTGCCCATGAACGAAGTCGTAATGGACTTTTTTGACAAACTCAAATCCACTTCGCGCGGCTATGCCTCGTTGGACTACCATTTCAAAGAGTTCCAACCGTCTGATTTGATTAAGCTCGACATCATGGTCAACGGCGAAAAAGTCGATGCCCTGAGCCTGATTGTACACCGTCAAAGCGCGGTTCACCGAGGCCGCGAGCTGGCATCGAAAATGCGCGAGTTGATTCCGCGCCAAATGTTCGACATCGCCGTCCAAGCCGCCATCGGCAGCCAAATTATCGCCCGCGAAAACGTCAAAGCCCTGCGTAAAAACGTCTTGGCGAAATGTTACGGCGGCGATATTACCCGTAAGAAAAAACTTCTTGAAAAACAAAAAGCAGGCAAACGCCGCATGAAACAAGTGGGCAACGTGGAAATCCCGCAAAGCGCGTTCTTGGCGATTCTGCAAGTGAGCGACAAATAATGAGCACAAATTTAATCTACGGCGCGATTGCCGCCATCGTTATCGGCATTTTCCTTTATTTCAAAAGCAGCAAAGAGCGCCAAGAAAACGGAGAATGGAGCTCCGGCCTGCAATGGGCGTATCTTTTGTGCATGATCGGCGTTTTCGGCATCCTGTCTTTTTACATGAGCTTTACCGCCGTATTGCTGATATTTGTCGTATTCACCGGCATCGTTTGGGTCATTCACAAAGGTCGTCTGAAAAAAGACCCGTCGCATCAGGACAAAGCCCACTTTACCGACTACATGAGCGGCTTTTTCCCGATCATCCTCGTCGTCTTCATCCTGCGCACCTTTATCGCCGAGCCATTTCAAATCCCATCCAGCTCCATGCGTCCCGGCTTGGTTAAAGGCGACTTCATCCTTGTAAACAAATTCGCCTACGGCATCAGAACCCCGATTATCAACAACGTCCTAATTCCGACCGGACAAATCGAGCGCGGCGACGTCGTCGTGTTCAACTACCCCGTCCAGCCTGAAATGAACTACATCAAGCGCATCGTCGGACTTCCGGGCGACACCGTCGAATACCGCGACAAAGTCCTGACCGTCAACGGACAGGTTGCCCCCGACCAACCGAACGGTATCTACTCCTACCCTGACGATACCGAGCCGTCCGCGATTCATAGCCCCGAACTTTTTCAGACGACCCTCAACGGCAAAAGCTTCAACATCCTGAAAGAGCCCGGACAGCCCACCATCTCGATCCCTGCGCTCGACAAATACCGCATGGAAATCATGCCTGAAAACGGTTATTCCGTAGAGCAAAGCGGTTTGGAACACTGTCAATACGCCGAAGACGGCAGCGGCTTTACCTGCAAAGTGCCCGAAGGCCGTTACTTCGCCATGGGCGACAACCGCGACAACAGCGCCGACTCCCGCTACTGGGGCTTTGTGGACGACAAACTTATCGTCGGAAAAGCCTTCTTCGTATGGATGAATTTCGGCGATTACAGCCGCATCGGCGGCAGCATCCAATAAGTTGCCCGTTTCATTCCGATAAAGCCAAAGGTCGTCTGGAAGCTGATTTTCAGACGACCTTTGGCTTTTCGGCGGAATAAATTGAAAGCAGGTTTCCATCATTGCCAATTTATAGTTATCTATGCGGGAAGCGGCTTTATTTTGAAACCCAGCCGGTATGTTAAATTTCTGAAACGTACTGATTTTCCTCAGGAGAAACTGGAAGGGAAATAAGATATTGCACCTACTTATTATTCTTTCGGATTCGCGTTACCATGCACAATCCTTTTCATCACTTTAAATCCTCATGCCAATCCGTTGCGGAGTAAGTTCATGAATATCCGTTCCGACTCTTATGCTGCACCATTCCTCATCTTCGGCTGCGTCTTATTCGGGCTGGGAAGCCTGATCGTCAGATTCGTCCCCGTAGGCCCGTATGCAGTTGCATTTTGGCGGCTGCTGATTGCGGCGGGCGTGTTTTGGCTGCTCTGCCGTTTTTTCGGGCAAAAGCTGCCTAAAAGGAGAAGGGCGGTCAAATATGCCATGTTGTCCGGCATATTTCTGGCGTTTGATTTGTCATTGTGGCATGAAAGCGTATATGCGGTTGGACCCGGGATTTCCACATTGCTCAACAGCTTACAGATATTTTTCCTGTCCGCCATTGGATTTTTCTTTTTTCAAGAACGCTTGAACAGCCTGCAAGTTTTGAGCCTGATATTGGCGGTTGGCGGGGTGGTCCTAATCGGCAGTCCCGAGTTCAACCACAATGCCCACGCCTTATGGGGCTTTGCCAGCGGAATTGCGTCGGGCGGGCTTTTGGCATTGTCTATGGTGTTCGTCCGCAAAACGCATGAAGTTGAAAGGGTGGCGCTTTTTCCATTGATGATGGTTTTGAGTTTCGGCGGCGCGTTGTCCCTGATTGTTCCTGCGCTGATTTTCGACAGCAACGCCCTATACCCGACGCAATGGCGCGATATAGGCTTAGTCTTGATATACGGCGTGGTCATGCAATGTTTGGCATGGGGGATGATTGCCTATGCAATCCCGCTGCTGTCCCTGTCTTTAACCGGTTTGCTGCTGCTTTCCGAACCCGTCGCCGCTTTACTGATTGATTATTTTTGGTTGGACAAGCCGATTAACACTTTGCAGTGGTTTGGTGTTGTTTTGACTTTGTCAGCGATTTATCTTGGTTCTTTAAAACAAAAAAACACAAATTAAGCCGTATTGGGGAACAAAAGGTCGTCTGAAAACCGTTTTCAGACGACCTTTTATTTCAATATTATTAATAGGCGTAATGCCGAAAAAGATTTGCGTTTCTATATATAAACGGATGTCGGGACAATCGTGCCTTTACTTCCATTTTCTTTAATAGCATAATGAATAAAAATTATTATCAGAATGTGGATGGAAAAACAGAGTTGCGAGTCTAGATAGGCTGTGGTGTGTCCATTCCTATGTTTGGCGCAGCTCAAACCCATCTTAGAGGGATTCTGTTAAACAGCCGGGCTGAAGTCCGCGCTACCTAACCAGGAGATTGGAAAATGGAACTGAAAAGACGTGATTTCTTAAAAATGACCGCCGCGCTGGCTGCGGCAGGGGTTTCGCCTTTGCTGTTGGCTGCCGGTAAAGAACAATTTACCGTGTACGGCGCGCCGGCGATGCCCAGCGTAACCATTGCCGTAGCGGCGTTGCAAGGCAAGCTGGCGAAGCAGGCGGATGTGTCGCTCAAGGTTTGGCGTTCGCCCGACCAACTTCGCGCGGGCGTGGCGAGCGGGCAATTTAAAGTGATGATGAGTCCGAGCAATGTCGGCGTAAACCTGCGCAACCAAGGGCAGAAAGTCGGCATGGTGAATATTTTGACCAACGGCATCACGCAGCTGATGTGCAAAGGCAGTACGATTGCCTCGCCGCAGGATTTGGTCGGCAAAAAAATCCTCGTGCCGTTTAAAAACGACATGCCCGACATTGTGCTGCAAGCCTTGTTGAAAAAACTGAAAATCGACGCGCATAAAGTCGGCATCACTTACACCGCCACGCCGCCCGAAGCAGTCGGACTGTTTTTGAGCAAGGACTACCACGCCGCCATCCTGCCCGAACCAATGGCGAGCGCGGGTATGCTCAAAGGCAAAACCATGGGCGTAAACGTCGTGCGCGGCTTTGATTTGGTAAAGGCATGGGGGCAGGCGTTTGACACCAAACCGCTGATTCCGATGGCGGGCATCATCGCCAACGAAGAATATTTCCACGCGCACAAGGCACAGTTCGACATCTTCCATCAGGATTTGAAAAACGCGCTCAACTGGATACTCGCCAACCGCCAAAGCGCGGCGAAAATCGGCAAAAACTATCTCCCCGCCCCCGAACCCGCCCTAGTCATGGGCTTGGAGGGCGCACGGCTGACGGTAACCAAAGGCAGCGAAGTGAAGAACGAGATTTTGAAGTTTTACGAAATTCTGATGCAGTTCAACCCGAAACTCTTGGGCGGCAAGCTGCCGGATAACGGGTTCTTCTTGGCTTAAAAGGAGAAGAGGTCGTCTGAAAAGGGAGAAGTAGTATTGGGGAATCCAATATACCCTTTTCAGACGACCTATCAGATAACAGTCAGAACAGTATATCAATAGCCGTCATTCCCGCGCAGGCGGGAATCTAGTCTTTGATATTGCAGGAATGTTTTAAAATTGCAGCGACGTCAAATTTCTGGATTCCCGCCTGCGCGGGAATGACGGTGGGTGATAACCGTGGATTGGGTCGTTAAACCCAACAAAACCGTCGGATTGTCTGAAATGTTGGATCATGACCTAACCTACACTTGCTGAAAAGGGTAGGTTGGTTGTAAATATCTGGCTTATCATTTTTTCAGATGACCTGTCAGGGCATTATCAGTAACTTAGCTTGGGAAAAAAACCGATATAAACTTTGTAAATAAATTGGATTGTTGGGTAATGATCTCACCTACAAGCTGCAAGCTGAAGTTATTTGGGAAGCAAGATATGTTATGGTTATGCGAATAGATTATTTAATGAATAAGAACAGGACTAATGATGTTGTCTTTAGAGCATTCAAATTTAAAATTGAATTTTTATTATGATGAAACTAATAATATTAGGAAGTTTTATCTGACTAGTAATAAAAATAATTATATAAATAGTGAAGATAACCCATTTATTTTGGGAGGGGTTGCTATAAATCAATCACTATTAGAGGAAGTCCAGTTTGAACAAACTTTACAGGAACTTTTCAAAAAGTGGGGAGTTCAAGCTACACAGAAAGAAGTGAAATTTAAACATATTGCCAGTGGAGATTTTCCTACTATTCTGAAATCTAGGAAAATAAATGATTTATTTGAGTTTCTTAACAAGCAAGATGTTTTTATCCATATGTATGTGCTGGATGTGGTTCATTGGTCTTTGATTGATATTATAGAAAGCACTACGGCATTTAATGTTTGCAAAAGATTCTTATGTATCGATGAGTATATTTTTGATGAAGTTAAATCTTTACTAACAGAAATCGCTCGCACTTTTAAGAGAGATTTTTTCAGAGAGCTTTTTGAATTAGGTTATCCTGATGTTACTAATAAAAAGGATGAATTTATTTGCTTCTTGAAAAAATATTTATGTAGATATTCTGAAAGTGTTGAGTATAGAAATAGTCATATTCATCCTTTACTTTTAAAAATTCTTTGGGAAATATTTTTAGAATTTGAAAAAGATGATGAATTAAATGATACTTTTTGCTTCCTTGAAGGGGAGCTGACTCATCAATTAATTGAATATTTTGATAACTTTTATCATTTTAGTATTGAGCAATTACCAAATTCATATCATTTTTTTGATGAGGAAAAGCAAGTCGAAGAAAGACTTTCAAAATACCAAAACAAGAAATCAAATTATAAATTTGTTAAATCAGATAATAACAAATTGATTCAAATATCAGATATTCTTGTTGGCTTCTTAAGATGTCTATTTAATTATTTGTCCAAAATTGATTATTTAGATGTTGAAATGAATTACAAAAATTTTTCTGATCTACAGAAAAAATGTTTAAAAGATTTCTTTGAGGTCTATGAGAAATCTGTTAATAAAGATGACAGAATGGTAATTTTTACTTGGTCTATATTTGATTTTTTTAAATTTAATGTATTGCGAGATTTATGTAAGGAAGGGCAGCAAGAGTAGGTTGGGTTAGCCGCAGGAGTAACCCGACAAAATGTTAAAACTCCAAACTAAGGTCGTCTGAAAAAAACTATTTGGGGGAAACCAAGCCATTTTGTTGGATTGCGACGTTCCGTCTAACCCAATCAACCATTTTTCAGACGACCTATCGTCCCCAAACCATTCCCATTAACCAACATCCAAACCATGATTAAAACCGACAAAATCCGCAAACCGCAGCCCGCGGTGTTTTACATCATCGACTACCTTTGGAGCGGCTTTGCCGGTCTGAGCGTGGCGATGGTGGTGGTGGCGTTGTGGGCGTGGGGCAGTGCCGTGTTCGGCGGGTTTATGCTGCCTGCGCCGATGGAGGTGTTTCAAAAGTCATTGGATTTATTGAAACATTTTCAGGAAAACGAAATCGGGATTTCGCTGTGGCGGTCGGTGGTGGGCATTTCGGTTGCGCTGGCGGCGGGATTGGCGGCGGGGCTGGTGGCGGGCAGTTTTAAGACGGCGATGGCGTTGCTCAAGCCTGTGATTACGGTTTTGTTGGCGATGCCGCCGATTATTTGGGTGGTGATGGCGTTGTTTTGGTTTGGTTTCGGCAATCCGAGCGTGTTGTTTACCATCATTGTGTTGGTTGCGCCGCTGACGTTTGCGAGTGCGGCGGTCGGGATGGCGAGCGTGAACAAGCAGCATGAGGAATTGTTTGACGCTTATAAATTAGGCCGTCTGAAAAAAATCCGCTATCTGTATATCCCGCATCTGACGGGCTATGTGATTTCCAGTATTGGTGTTGCGGTGGCAATGGGCGTGAAGGTGGTGATTATGGCGGAACTCTTGGGCGCGAGCGAAGGCGTGGGCGCGCGGATTGCGGACGCGAGGGCGATGCTGGAGACTTCGACGGTGATGGCTTATGTGGTGTTGGTTATCGTGTTTGTGTCGCTGTTTGAATACTTGATTACCAAGCCTTTGGAAATTTTGTTTATGCCGTGGAGAAGATGATGCTCTATCTTGAAAACGTGCGTTTTGAAATTCTCCGCGACCCCATCGTGCGCGATTTCAGTTTGAACCTGCAACATGGCGAAGTGAAAGCTTTGTTCGGGCCGAGCGGCTGTGGCAAGACGACGGTTTTGCGTTTGATTGCGGGCTTGGAAACGCCGAAATCGGGCTCGATACGCAATACTTTCCGCAAAACGGGTTTTCTGTTTCAGGAAAACCGCCTGCCGGAAAACTTGACCGCGATGCAGAATATCGCTATTTTTATGGACAAACCCGATGAAGGCGAAATCGTCGCGCTGGCGGCGAAAGTCGGGCTGACTGCGGGCGATTTGAACAAATATCCGACCGAATTGTCCGGCGGCATGGCGAAACGGGTAGCATTTTTGCGCCTGCTGCTGTGTGGTTGCGACCTTGCTTTGCTGGACGAGCCGTTTGTCGGTTTGGATCGCGATTTGCGCGATATTTTGGTTGCCATGCTGGTGGAAAAAATCGAGCGGCAGGGCATGGCGTGTATGCTGGTGACGCACGACCGATTCGAAGCCGCGCGCCTGAGCCATGAAATCATGCTGCTTTCCACTAAGGGCATGAACGTGCAAAACGTGATAACCCTGCCCACGCCGCTGTCCGAACGTGATTCGGCTTTTGAAGAGACTGTGGTGGCAAGAGAGTTTCAAGGGATTCATTATTATGAGTGATGAGGGGATTTGAATATCTGACGAACCTTGCGGTTCGTTGCCCTCTCCCCAACCCTCTCCCACGGGGAAAGGGGATTAGGTTGCTGAAAATCAGAGGGTGCAGGATTGGGAATCGAATAGCAGGTAAACCTAAAAATGTTCAGGCTCGACAGCCCAATTCCTTCTCTCCGTGGGAGAGGGTAAGCAAGCCGCAGGCTTGCCTCTTTAGCGAAAGATACGAATCTGTTATCCGAACGCGATTCGGTTTTTGAAAAAGCCGTGGTGCCAAGGGGGCAGGGGATTCATTATGAGGTGCTTTATGTTTTCGACTGTGATTACTGCTGCTGTTTTATATATTGCTACAGCAGTAGATTTGTTGGTAATACTATTAGTATTTTTTGCTAGAGCAAATACTAGAAAAGAATATCGAGATATTTATATCGGACAATATTTAGGTTCTGTAATTTTAATATTAGTTAGTTTATTTCTAGCTTTTGTTTTGAATTATGTTCCGGAAAAATGGGTGTTGGGTTTATTAGGTTTAATACCGATTTACTTAGGTATTAAAGTTGCTATTTACGACGATTGTGAGGGCGAAAAAAGAGCTAAAAAAGAATTGGATGAAAAAGGGTTGTCAAAATTAGTCGGTATTGTTGCTTTGGTTACAGTTGCTAGTTGTGGTGCAGATAATATTGGACTTTTTGTTCCTTACTTTGTGACTTTAGATCTTGTCGACTTATTAGTTACTCTTCTTGTATTTTTAATATTGATTTTTGTTTTAGTATATACAGCACAAAGATTGGCTAATATTTCAGGTGTTGGTGAAATTGTAGAGAAGTTTAGTCGTTGGATAATGGCTGTTATTTATATTGGTTTAGGGTTATTTATTATTATTGAAAATCATACAATTCAAACAATAATATCAATAATATGAATGATACGGGCATTTGAGTATCTGACAAACCTTGCGGTTCGTTACCCTCTCCCTAACCCTCTCCCACGGGGAGAGGGAATCAAGTTGCTGAAAATCAAAGAGTGCAGGATTGGGAATTAGATGGCAGGTAAACCTGAAAATGTTCGGACTCGACAGCCCAATTCCCTCTCCCCGTGGGAGAGGGCTAGGG
>NZ_KV812074.1:13128-27453 GCF_001813335.1 Neisseria sp. HMSC055H02
CCCCGTGGGAGAGGGCTAGGGAGAGGGCAAGCAAGCCGCAGGCTTGCCTCTTTGGCAAAAGATACGGCCCTGTCCGCCCAATAAATCCGTATCCGAAAGCATCTTCATGCAGAATTAAGCCAAGCCATGAATAAATTTTTCACCCACCCCATGCGGCCGTTTTTTGTCGGCGCGGCGGTGCTTGCCATACTTGGCGCGTTGGTGTTTTTCATCAGCCCCGGTGCCGTCATTTTGCACCGCCAAATCTTCTTAGAACTCATGCTGTCTGCAGCATACGGCGGTTTCCTGACTGCCGCCATGCTCGAATGGACGGGCTATAAAGGTCGTCTGAAACCTGTTGCCACCGTCTTGGCGGCGTTGTTGCTCACCGCATCCGTCCTGTTGCCGTTTGCGACGCAAACCTCTTCGTTTTTCGTCGCCGCCTATTGGCTGGTGTTGCTGCTGTTCTGCGCCTGGCTGATTTGGCTCGACCGAAACACCGATAATTTCGCCCTGCTGATGCTGCTTGCCGCGTTCACCGTTTTTCAGACGGCCTATGCCGTCGGCGGCGATTTGAACCTGTTGCGCGCGCAAGTGCATTTGAACATGGCGGCGGTCATGTTCGTATCCGTGCGCGTCAGCGTCCTTCTAGGCGCGGAAGCCCTTAAAGAATGCCGTCTGAAAGATCCCGTATTTATCCCCAACGTCGTTTATAAAAACATCGCCATCACCTTCCTGTTGCTGCACGCCGCCGCCGAACTTTGGCTGCCCACGCAGACCGCCGGTTTTACCGCATTCGCCGTTGGTTTCATCCTGCTTGCCAAGCTGCGCGAACTGCACCATCACGAACTCTTGCGCAAACACTACGTCCGCACCTATTACCTGCTCCAACTCTTTGCCGCCACAGGTTATCTGTGGACAGGCGCGGCGAAACTGCAAAACCTGCCCGCTTCCGCGCCCCTGCACTTGATTACCCTCGGCGGAATGATGGGCGGCGTGATGATGGTGTGGCTGACCGCCGGACTGTGGCACAGCGGCTTTACCAAACTCAACTACCCCAAACTCTGCCGCATCGCCGTCCCCATCCTCTTCGCCGCAGCCGTCTCGCGCGCTGTTTTAATGAACGTGAACCCGATATTCTTCATCACCGTCCCCGCGATTCTGACCGCCGCCGTGTTCGTGCTTTATCTGTTGACGTTCGTACCGATATTTCGGGCGAATGCGTTTACGGACGATCCGGAGTGAGCGTTTCTGTTTCATTCCCCATTCAATGGCAAGCCCTGTATCGCCTTAAGTCAAAAGGTCGTCTGAAAATCTCCAATATGGGTTTTCAGACGACCTTTGCTTAAATCAGGGTTTAAATCAGACCTTGCAGTTTCGGATTGCCTTCTTTGGGAATAGGGCGCGTGTTGCCTTCGCTGTCGATGGCGACGTAGGTGAAGACGGCTTCGGTAACGAGTTGGCGGTCTTCGGTCAGGTGGTCGTTCATCAGCGTTTTCACCCAAACTTCGATTTTCAGTTGCAGCGAAGTATTGCCCACGCGCACACAGCGTCCGTAGCAGCAAACCACGTTGCCCACTTTAACGGGGCGGATGAAGTTCATTTCCTGAACGGCGACGGTAACGATGCGGCCTTGCGCGATTTCCGCCGCCAAAATGCCGCCGCCCAAATCCATTTGCGACATAATCCAGCCGCCGAAAATATCTTGGTTGGGATTGGTGTCTTGCGGCATGGCGACGGTGCGCAGCAAAAGCTCGCCTTGAGGGTGGGAGCGGTGTTCGTTTTTTTGAGTCATGAGAATATCCTTTTGAGCGGTGCAGATTGGGGTGGATTTGAATGTTGGCGGATTGTGTCTTACAAAGGTCGTCTGAAAGAGGATGGGGCGTTTCAGACGACCTTTTATGCCTGTTCCAACCAAATCAGGCTGACCATGCGGCCGGTTTGTCCGTCGCGGCGGTAAGAAAAGAAAGTGTCGCGTTCCAAGACGGTGCAGTGTGTGCCGCCGTAAATCATATCCACCCCTTCGCGGCGCAGAACCAAACACGCCAGCGCGTAGATGTCGGCAAGATATTTACCGCCGCCGATGTCTTCGAATGCGTCCGCAGCTTCGGGCATGGGCGCGCAAAATGCGTCAAACACGTCTTGTCCGACTTCGAAGGCGTCTGCGCCGATGGCAGGGCCGAGATATGCCATGATTTCGACGGGCGCAACATTCATCGCGGCAATGGTGTTTTGTAATATGCCGCCCGCCAAACCGCGCCAGCCCGCATGTGCAGCAGCGACGACCGTACCGGCTTTATCGCAGAACAAGACAGGCAGGCAGTCGGCAGTCATCGCGGCGCAAGCAGCTTTACCCGTGTTGTCCACCGAAGCGTCGGCGTCGGGCGCGTTGCCCAATGCGTCGGCAGCGTTGACGACGATGGTGCTGTGGATTTGATTGAGGTAGGCAACGGGCAGCCCGACCTGTTCCTGCACGATTTCACGATTGCGACGTACGGCATCGGGATCATCGCCGACGTGCGAACCGAGGTTCAAACTCTGATATACGCCTTGGCTCACGCCGCCGTTGCGGGTGGTAATCAGGGTTTTCACGTTGGCGGGCGCAGGCCAGTCGGCAGTCAGGAAATTTTTGCCTTGCGGGGCGAGGTTTAAGGTTTCTGTGATGGTTTTCATGTTTTATTTAAGTAAGGAAAGGTTTGAAAAGAATGCGTCTATCAGTCTCGACAAGCCACATTGTATAGTGGATTAAATTTAAATCAGGACAAGGCGACGAAGCCGCAGACAGTACAGATAGTACGGTAAGGCGAGGCAACGCCGTACTGGTTTAAAGTTTAATCCACTACACTTTTTCAGACGACCTTTTCATCTACTGCGTGAAAGCTATTTGAACATTCGATCAGGCTAGTTGTACAAGCCGTTTTCATCCAAGGGCAGATTCATCTGCTTGGCAATATTTTGCGCAGCAGCCGCAAAATCTTTTTTGTCTGACGGCTTGCTATAAATAAAAGTCAAAATTCGAACGTATGGTGCAGGATATGGACGGCGATATTCCAGCGTAAAAAATTCTCCATAGAGATCGCCTCTCCATCTGATTGCCGATAAGTGGTCATTTTCAGAAAGAAGATATTCCATAACGATTTCGCTGCCTTCCCAATGCGTCAGGACTCGTTTGACAGGGTCGTATCGCCAAAACTTATCCTGTAATTTTTCCAATGCTCTTTTTTTGGATGATAGAGACACATAAGGGAAGGACAAAATCATTATCAAAAGAAATGACAACATGAAGACACCGGAGCCTATGTTCAGAATCTCCATATCTTCCATGTTCCGCGTACCCAACCATACGGGCAGCGCAATCATGTAAACGATGGCAGCTTTAGTGGGAAGTCGATATGTTTTTTCAGATGGCAAATTACCGTAACCCGCCAGCCACTGCATTTCGCCGTCCATTTGTGCAAGTGTGACCAAATCTGAAGAAGACATCTTAATCCCTCACATAAACCACTTCGACATCGTAATCGTCTTCGTTCCAATCATCGTCGTCATCCGTGCCGAGTTTGTCCTGCCATTCTTCTTCGTTGCTCAAAGACGAATCCAAGCCCGCTTCGAGACGCAGGACGGAGAGCAAGTGGTAGATATCGTCGGGAATCGGGGCTTCAAAAGAGACGGTTTCGCTGGTTTTCGGATGGACGAAACTTAAGCGGTAGGCGTGCAACGCCTGACGCGCGCCCAGACTTTTAATCGCTTCTTTTACCGGTTCGCTGCACGGATGGCGCAGGTTGCCGTAAACGGGGTCGGCGGCAAGCGGGTGATTGGCTTCGCGCATATGGACGCGGATTTGGTGCGTCCTACCTGTTTCGAGCGAGCATTCGATGTAGCTATGCGCAAGATAGCGTTCCAACACTTTGACGTGGGTCACGGCAGGTTTGCCGCCAAATTTGACGACTGCCATTTTCAGGCGGTTGTGCGGATCGCGTCCGATTTGGGTTTCGATTTTGCCGTCAAAGGGAACGATGCCGTTGGCGACGGCGCGGTAAATGCGTTTGACTGTGCGTTCTTGAAGCTGTTGCACGAGGGAATTTTGTGCAGGCAGGGTTTTGGCGACCACCATCAACCCGCTGGTTTCCTTGTCGAGCCTGTGGACGATGCCCGCGCGCGGAATCTGGCTCAATTCGGGACAATGCGCCAGCAGTCCGTTGAGCAGCGTCCCCGTCCAGTTGCCTGCGGCGGGGTGGACGACCAGTCCGGCGGGTTTGTTGACGACAATGACGGTATCGTCTTCGTACACAATATCCAAATCCATCGCTTCGGGTTTGAACGCGAGATTCTCTTCGCTCGGACGTACCGTTACGCTGACGGATTCTCCGCCTATCATTTTGTCTTTGGGTTGGGCAGGCTTATCGTTTACAATAACCGCGCCTTCTTTAATCCACGATGTCAGGCGGCTGCGCGAATAATCAGGCATGAGCTTTGCCAACACAGCATCCAGCCGCCCGCCCGCAAGCTCCAGCGGAACAGTCAAATTAACACAACTTTCTGCTTCGGGGGCTGACGTAAAGTCTAAATCGTCGCTATAATCGGCTTCATTATCAAAGGAAGTATTCTGCATGAAAAAAATTCTTTTAGTAGTTTCGTTAAGTCTGGCACTGGGTGCCTGTGCAAGCAATAAAGGTACGGTCGATAAAGACGCGCAAATCACACAAGATTGGAACGTGGAAAAACTCTATGCCGAAGCGCATGACGAGTTGAACAGCAGCAATTATACGCGAGCCATCAAGTTATACGAAATTTTAGAATCCCGCTTCCCCAACGGCCGCTACGCGCAACAGGCGCAGCTGGACACCGCATACGCCTATTACAAAGACGACGAGCCTGAAAAAGCCCTCGCCGCCATCGACCGCTTCCAGCGCCATCACCCGCAACATCCGAATATGGATTACGCGCTTTACCTCAAAGGCTTGGTTCTGTTCAACGAAGACCAATCCTTCCTCAACAAACTCGCCTCCCAAGACTGGTCCGACCGCGACCCTAAAGCCAACCGCAGCGCATACCAAGCATTTGCCGAATTGGTACAACGCTATCCGGAGAGCAAATACGCCGCCGACGCCACCGAGCGCATGGCAAAACTGGTGGACGCATTGGGCGGTAACGAAATCTCCGTTGCCCGCTACTACATGAAACGCGGCGCCTACCTCGCCGCAGTCAACCGCGCCCAAAAAATCGTCGAGCGTTACCAAAATACCCGCTACGTCGAAGAATCGCTCGCCATGATGGAGCTGGCTTACAAAAAACTGGACAAACCCCAACTCGCCGCCGACACCCGCCGCGTTTTGGAAACCAACTTCCCGCAAAGCCCATTCCTGCAACACCAATGGCAACCGAACGATATGCCTTGGTGGCGCTACTGGCGTTAAGCACATCAAATTCAGGACAGTTGATACGGATTGGTATCGGTTGTCCGAAAGATGAAAGGTCGTCTGAAACCATCAAACAGGGTTTCAGACGACCTTTATTCTATCTTCCAATCAAGCAAGGAACAGGCGGTATGCGGCGTTTTGGGTTTCGTCCTGATAGCTGTAACCGAGGCTTTCGAGGAAGTTTTCGAAGGCTTGATTGTCGCCGGGCGGGACGTCGATGCCGACGAGGATGCGGCCGTAGTCGGCGCCGTGGTTGCGGTAGTGGAAGAGGGTAATGTTCCAGCCGCCCTGCATATGGTTGAGGAAGCGGGCGAGTGCGCCGGGGCGTTCGGGGAACTCGAAGCTGATTAAGCGTTCGTGGGCGACTTTTGTTGTGCGTCCGCCGACCATGTAGCGGATGTGGATTTTGGAGATTTCGTCGTCGGTCAGATCGACATTGGGCAGCCCGGCTTCGGTCAGCTGGCGGCTGATGACGGCGAGGTCTTGGGAACCTGCGGTTTGCAGGCCGACGAAGATATGGGCTTTTTGGTCGTCGCCGTATCGGTAGTTGAATTCGGTGATGTTGCGGCTGCCGAGCAGGTTGACGAATTTGAGGAAGCTGCCGCGCTCTTCGGGGATGGTAACGGCGAAAATGCCTTCGTTGCCTTCGCCCAATTCGCTGCGTTCGGAAACGTGGCGCAGGCGGTGGAAATTCATGTTGGCGCCGCTGGTTACGGCTATGAGGGTTTGGTTTTGGATGCGGTTGCGGGCGGCATAGGTTTTCAAGCCGGCAAGGGCGAGCGCGCCGGCGGGTTCGGTGATGCTGCGGGTGTCGTCGAAGATGTCTTTGATGGCGCCGCAGATGGCGTCGGTATCGACGGTGATGATGTCGTCCAAGAGGTCGCGGCAGAGGCGGAAGGTTTCTTCGCCGACGACTTTGACGGCAGTACCGTCGGAGAAGAGGCCGACGTCTTTGAGGCTGACGACTTTTCCGGCTTCGACGGATTGCTTCATGCAGCAGGAGTCGTTTGTTTGCACGCCGATGACTTTGATGCTGGGGCGGACTTGTTTGACGAATGCGGCAACACCCGCAGCCAGTCCGCCGCCGCCGATGGGGACGAAGATGGCGTGGATGTCGTCGGGACGTTGGCGCACGATTTCCATGCCGACCGTGCCTTGTCCGGCAATCACGTCGGGGTCGTCAAATGGGGCGATGTAGGTTAGTTTTTCTTTTTCTGCCAATTCCATCGCGTAATCATAGGCATCGTTGTAGGAAACGCCTTTGAGGACGACTTCGCCGCCGCGGCTTTTGACGGCGTCGATTTTGATTTGGGGCGTGGTTTCGGGCATCACGATGACGGCGCGGCAGCCTAGACGCTGTGCCGAAAGTGCGACGCCTTGTGCGTGGTTGCCCGCGCTGGCAGCAATGACGCCGCAGGCGAGTGCTTCTTTGGGCAGCTTCGCCATTTTGTTGTACGCGCCGCGGATTTTGAAGGAAAACACGGGTTGCAGGTCTTCGCGTTTGAGCAGGACGTTGTTGTTCAGACGACCTGACAGCCCGATGGCAGGTTCGAGCGGGGTTTCGACGGCAACGTCGTAAACGGAGGCGGTCAGGATGCGGATGAGGTAATCGGAATAAGATGGGCGGTTGTTCATGGTTTTGTGTGCCGGAGGAGTATTTTCGAAAGGAGTGTCCGCCGTCCGCGTCAAACTTTGTCAACAAAACGGCGGAAAGGTAAAACCATACCCGCGAGGTCGTCTGAAATCAAGAAAAATCTTAGCAAAGCGAAGTTGCGGCGGTATAATGACAGCCTTTTGCGCCAAACCGCACGACGCGGTTGTTTTTATTTCTATTTCCGCACCACATTCCAATGAAAAAAACATTATCCGTATTGATCGCGGCGATGATGATTACCGCCGCGCAAGCCGCGCCGCAAGCGGCTAAAAACAACGCAGCCCCCGCAGTTGCCGCTTCCGAGCCGGCTCCTGCCGCCGCATCCCAGCCCGAAGCCATGATGCCCAGCATCAACAGCCCTGACGCGCCGCCTGCCATTGCCGCTGCCGCATACATTGTTACCGATTTGCACAGCCATCAAGTGCTTGCCTCCAACAATATCGACACGCAGATCGAACCGGCTTCGCTGACCAAAATGATGACCGCCTACCTCACGTTCAAGGCTTTGGAAAACGGCACATTGCGCGCCGACCAAATGCTGACCGTGTCCGATGCAGGCTGGAAAATCGAAGGCTCGCGGATGTTTCTCAATCCCAAAGTCCCCGCCAGCGTGAGTGATTTGATTAAAGGCATGATTGTCCAATCCGGCAACGATGCTGCCACCACGCTTGCCGAAGCCATGGGAGGAGGCTCGGTGGACGTGTTCGTCCAACAAATGAACGAAGAAGCCAAGCGTTTGGGCATGACCAAAACCCACTTTAAAAACCCGACCGGATTGGCTGCCGAAGGCCACGTTTCCACTGTCGGCGATTTAGCCATCCTCTCCGCCGCGCTGATACACGATTATCCGAAATACTATCCCGTATTTTCGATTAAATCCTTCAAATACAACAATGTCGAACAGCCAAACCGCAACCTCCTGCTCTACCGCGATTCCAATGTGGACGGTCTGAAGACGGGACACCCCGAAAGCGCAGGCTACAACCTTGCCGCTTCCAGCAAACGCAACGGCAGACGCATCGTTTCCATCGTTGTCGGTACCGATTCCACCGAAGCCCGCGCGTCCGAAAGCGGCAAATTGCTCAACTGGGCATTGCAGGCATTCGACACGCCCAAGCTCTACAACGGCGGCGAAATCATTTCCAAGGTCAAAGTTTATAAAGGCAGCAGCAAATCGGTGAACGTCGGCTTCCTCGAAGACGTGTACATCACGATTCCCCACGATGCCGGACAAAACATCAAACCGATTTTAGAAACCGTCCAGCCCGTTATCGCCCCGATACGCAAAGGTCAAACCTTGGGCAAACTCAAAATCGTCAAAGACGGCAAAGTCATTACCGAGAAAAACGTCGTCGCCCTCCATTCCGTTGAAGAAGGCAGCTGGTTCAGACGGATGTGGGATGATATCGTATTGTGGTTCAAAGGCTTGTTCGGCAGCAGTTCGAAATAGGCAGGATTGATGAAAAGGTCGTCTGAAAATGGTTTTCAGACGACCTTTCGGATAACGGATATATCATTAAAAATAAGGAAAAACCATGCAATTACAAGCATTTGACGAAGCATCCCGCGTGCGCCTGATGCAGCTGCTCGATGCCAAATCGGAACAACACAACACCATGCGCTGCGATGAGGTACAGGCATTTATGATGGCTTTGTTGAGTGGTCCCGATGCCTTGAATCCGAACGATTGGCTGCCTGAAGTGTTGGGTGAAGAATCATTGTTTGACGCGAAAGAGCGTACCGAAATCGAGCGTTTGGTGATGGCGCTGGCGGCTGATTTGCGTATCAAGCTCGGCAGTAAAATGTTGCCCGATTTGTGGCTTTACGAAGATGCAGCGGGCAATCCCGACGTGTACACTTGGTGTAACGCCTATCTGTATGCCTTGGATGTCGTGCCGACCGATTGGTTTGAAGCGGTCGATCAGGAAGAGTTTGAAGACCTGTTCTATCCGATCATGGCTTTGGGCGGTATTTACGACGAAGAGCAAAACGGCGAAATCATTTTGCACCTGACTGAAAAAGAACTCTCACAGCTCGAATCCGACCTGCCGCACGTCCTGCTCGATATTTACTGGTATTGGCAGGCAATTATCAACAAACCGCAAACTGTACGTCGCGAAGGCGAAAAAATCGGGCGAAACGATTCTTGTCCCTGCGGGAGCGGTAAAAAATACAAAGCCTGTTGCGGCAATGGATAACTTTCCGATCAGGTAAAAAGTTAAAAGGTCGTCTGAAAACCTGTTTTCAGACGACCTTTACAATGATCAGGTTAAAACCAGCTTGCCGCCCACATAACGAGCAGGGTCATTACAATCGTCAAGGCGCAACCGATTTTGGCGACCGTACCGATGATGAAGCCGATAAACGTCCCCAGTCCGACTTTGCCCGCCTGCCACATATCGCGGCGTGCCAAGAATTCTCCGACACCCGCGCCGATGAGCGGGCCGAACAACAGTCCGAGGATGGAAAAAAACGCGCCGACGATACCACCGATTAGCGCTCCCCAAACTGCAGTTTTACTGGCTCCCGTATATTTTGCCCCTAATGCGCCTGCGACATAATCCATCGCCGTGCCGATGGCAGCGACAACGGCGAGAAAAATTAGGGTGTTTGTACCGTAAATCTGATAATCGCCGGCATATGCAAGCAACCATGCGCCGCCGAACATCAATCCCAATCCGGGAATGGCGGGATAAATCGTGCCGAGCAGTCCGACACAAATGGCGATTAAACCAAGCAGGATGAAAATGGCAGTCATAACAGTCCTTGTTTGATGGAAGGGAAAAGGGTATGCGAAGCACGCTGAGCTTGTTTTGCGGCGGATTAAAATGGAACGGTTTGTATCGTCTTTCCCGTAAAATCCCAGTTTTCAGACGACTTACCGTATTATGCGACTCACCGTATTATGGTTGCACGTCCTGATGATTCAAGGCAGGTTTGTGCAAAGAAATAAAAAATCCGGACAAGGCATCCGGATTTTTGTTTTATGCGCCGCAAGTTTTCGGCTTATTTGCCAGAATATTGATGACTTTACGTTCAGGTTTGGACAGGGTGATTTTGATTTCACTCTCATCTTCTTCGCTGCCGTCGGAGTATCGTTCGGGCATTTTTTCGCTGTCAAACGCCAAGTCGCCGCCGTGTTTTAAGGTTTGACCGCGTTCCAAACCGGCGAAGTCGAAAAGCTCAGGGTCGGCAAGATGGGAGGGAACGACGTTTTGCAGGGCGGAGAACATCGATTCAATGCGGCCGGGGAAGCGTTTGTCCCAATCGCGCAGCATATCGCCGATGACTTGGCGTTGCAGGTTGGGCTGCGAGCCGCAGAGGTTGCACGGGATAATCGGGAATTGTTTCAGTTCGGTGTATTTAATCAAATCTTTTTCTTTCACATACGCCAGTGGGCGGATGACGATGTGTTCGCCGTTGTCGCTCACCAGCTTGGGCGGCATGGCTTTGAGTTTGCCGCCGTAAAACATATTTAAAAACATGGTGGCGAGGATGTCGTCGCGGTGGTGTCCCAAGGCGATTTTGGTGCAGCCCAATTCTTTTGCAGTGCGGTAGAGAATGCCGCGGCGCAGGCGGCTGCACAGCGAACAAGTCGTTTTGCCTTCGTCCAATACGCGTTTAACGGTGGAGTAGGTGTCCTCTTCGACGATTTTGTACGGCACGCCTATGCTTTCGAGATAGGTCGGCAGCACTTCTTCGGGGAAGCCCGGCTGTTTTTGGTCGAGATTGACGGCAACCAGTTCGAAATCAATCGGCGCGCTGGCTTGGAGCTGGCGCAGAATGTCTAACAGGGCGTAGCTGTCTTTGCCACCGGAGAGGCAGACCATGATTTTGTCGCCCGGTTCAATCATGTTGAAATCGTTAATCGCGTCACCGACGGCGTGGCGCAGGCGTTTGTTGAGTTTGTTGTTCTCTAATTCTTGTTTGGTTTTTTTTGACATGGCGGTTTGTGCTTTGAAATAAGGAAAATTTAAGGGCGGTATTGTACCGCAAAAAGCGTTTGGAAACCGCATATTAGAAAAGAAAGGTCGTCTGAAAGAGGGGAGGGGATTTCAGACGACCTTTGTTTTATATTATGCATATTACGCGGCTATATTACTCAATCTTCACCCGTTTCAGCCTCAAGGCATTACCCAACACCGACACCGAGCTTGCCGCCATTGCCGCGCCTGCGATGACGGGGTTTAAGAAGCCGAGTGCGGCAAGCGGGATGCCTAATATGTTGTAGAAGAAGGCGAAAAACAGGTTTTGTTTGATGTTTTTCAAAGTTGCCTGCGATACCAGCAGGGCATCGGCGAGCTGGTTGACCGAATGCTGCATCAGCGTGGCGGACGCGGTGTGTTCGGCAACGTCCGCGCCGCCTTTCATGGCGAAGCTGACGTTGGCGGCGGCGAGGGCAGGCGCGTCGTTGATGCCGTCGCCGACCATCGCCACGGTTTTGCCGGCGGCTTTGAGTTTCTGCACTTCGGCGGCTTTGTCGCGCGGACTCATGTTGCCGAAGGCGTGTGCGATACCCAGTTGTTTGGCGACGTATTCGACCGTGCCTTGGTTGTCGCCGCTCATGATGTAAACGTCGATGCCGTGTTTTTTCAGACGGTCTATGGCTTCGGCGGTATCGGCTTTCAGCGCGTCGGCGAGTGCGAATGCGCCGATGGGTTTGCCGTTGGCGGAAACGGCGACGATGCTTGCGATGCGCCAGACGTCGTCTGAAAGGTTTTCAGGCAACTTTAATTCGGCAAATTCGGCTTTGCCCGCTTTTACCAAGCCCACGCCTTCGACTTCGGCGGTAATGCCTGCGCCGACGACGGTTTGCGCGTTTTGTGCGGCGGGAATCTCCAAACCGCGCGCTTGGGCGGCGGAGACGATGGCGCGGGCGAGCGGGTGGGCGGCGTTTTGTTCGACGGCGGAGGCGAGGCGGTACAAATCGTCTTCGTCAAAGCCGCTGTCGGGCACGCAATAGACGGCGGCAACCTGCGGCCTGCCTTCGGTCAGCGTGCCGGTTTTGTCCAACACGACGGCATCGACGTGGGCGGCTTCTTCCATCGCCGCCGCGTCTTTAAACCAAATCCCGTGTTTCACCGCCTTGCCCATGCCGACCATAATCGCGGCAGGCGTTGCCAAACCGAGCGCGCACGGGCAGGCAATCACCAAAACGGCAACGGCGTGCATTAGCGCCACCGTCCAATCGCCTTTAACCAGCCAAGTGGCGATAAAGGTCAAAAGCGCGATGCCCACGACGGCAGGCACGAACACCGCCGCCGCCTTATCCGCCACACGCGCAATCGGCGCCTTGCTGCCTTGTGCTTCGGACAGCGCGTTCATCATGTCGCCGAGCAGGGTTTGGCTGCCGAGCTGTGTGGCGCGGTACACCACGCTGCCTTCGGTCATCAACGCACCCGCCAACACTTTGCCGCCCGCCTTTTTCTCTTCGGGATTGGATTCGCCGGTGAGGTGGCTCTCGTCCGCCCAGCCGCTGCCGCTCTCGATAATGCCGTCGGCAGCGATGCGTTCGCCGTGATTGGCGCGGATTAGGTCGCCGATTTGCACTTGGTCGATGGGCAGTTGTTTCCATTCGCCATCGCGTTGCACGTTGACTTGGGTCGGCGTAAGTTTCAGCAGTAGGCCCAAGCTGTTCAGGCTGGATTTTTTGGTGCGGTGTTCCAAAAATTTGCCAAGCGACACAAAACCAATCACCATCACGCCCGCTTCAAAATATACATGCGCCATGCCGTGCGCCGCGTGCGGGCTGAAAAACAACATATAGACGGAATACAGGTAAATCGAGACCGTGCCGATGGTAACGAGCACGTCCATATTCGCCAGCCCGCCTTTAATACTCGCCCACGCGCTTTTGTAAAACGGCACCGCCAGCCAAAGCTGCACCACGCTTGCCAGCGCGAATTGCCACAACGGCGGAATCATCCAATCGTGTCTGCCAATCATCATCCCCGCCATGCCGATAAGGAACGGGACGTTGATGGCGAACAGTAGCCACAGCCGCCAGCCGATATGCGCGGTTTCTTCGGGTTGCGGCAGCGCGTCTTCCGTCTTCTCCTTCGCGCCATAGCCGGTTTTCTCGATGATTTTGGCGATGTCGGCGGCGGAGGTTTGGCTATCGTCAAACACCACCTGCGCCTCTTCGCTGGCGAAGTTCACCCCCGCTTCGGCGACAAAGTCTTTTTTGTTCAACACTTTCTCAATGCGCGAAGCGCAGGCCTGACAGGTCATGCCTTCGATTTGGAAACGGACTTTTTGTTGCATGGTTTCTTCCTTCTGAATGTGGTTGGGCTACCTGAAAAAAGCGGAGCAGGGTTTTCAGGTAGCCTTTGGAGTGTTGCAGTTGATTTGTTGCGATTCGATTTACAAAGCCGCATCAAAGCCGCCGTCTTCCACCGCTTCTATCAGCGCGGCGGGGTTGGTTTGGGCGGGGTCGAATTCCACGACGGCGTTCTTGTTTTCCAGGCTCACTTCGGTCTTGTCCACGCCGTTTACGCCTTCGAGGATGCTGGTAACGCTTTTCACGCAGCCGCCGCAGGTCATGCCTTCGATGTTTAATGTGATGGTTTGCATAGGGTTTCCTTTCTGTTGGAATGAGGCTGAGGTTTTAAAGCCCGTTGCAGCCAAAGCTTTCAGGTAGCCTGAAATGATGGGTCTGCTCTTGCTTTCCCGCTAAGTGCCGCCACTATAAAGCTTCACCCGAAGTAAAGGTCAAGCATCATGATGAACATCAGCCAGGCCGCGGCCGAGAGCGGCCTTTCCGCCAAACAAATCCGCGACTACGAAAAGCACGGCCTAATCGCCCCGGCCGCGCGCAGCGAAGCGGGCTACCGCCGCTACGGACAGGCCGACCTTGCCCGGCTGCGCTTTATCCGCCATGCGCGGGAAGTGGGCTTTTCGCTGCCGCAGATCGGGCAGCTTTTGAGCCTGCAACACAACCCGCAGCGCACCAGCCGCGAAGTGAAAACGCTCACCGCGCGGCACATCGCCGAGCTGGAAGCCAAAATCGAACGCTTGCAGGGCATGGTGACCGAGCTGCAACGCTGGCACGATGCCTGCGCGGGAGACGACTGCCCGGATTGTGCGATTTTGGCCGGGCTGGAGGAGCGTTAGGCGGCTTGGGGCCAATACACATGAGTGCAACCACCTGTTGCCTTTGTTGGAAGGCATTGCCGAAGGTACGACCGTCTATGCCGATAAAGGCTATGACAGTAAGGAAAACCGGCAACATCTAAAAGAGCATCAGTTGCTGGACGGCATTATGCGCAAAGCCCA
>NZ_KV812075.1:0-203 GCF_001813335.1 Neisseria sp. HMSC055H02
GAGCAATCATCCTTCCAGCATTTTCTGATTTCTCTGCCTTATCCTTATGGGCAAGAGTTGGAATATATGGATAATGTCCGATTTTTCTGGTTATTGCCGATTACTCATCAAGAGAGGCTTTTTTTAGAGACTCATTCGGTAGAAGAATTGGAAACAAGATTTGATGAGCTAGGTATTGATTATTTAGATATAAATCGTGCAAG